>DATFXS010000781.1:0-21858 GCA_035315605.1 Polyangia bacterium | reverse complement strand
CAGGTTGAAGCGGTACGTTCCGGCGTACGCCAGCGCGTCGAGCTGGCTCGACGACGTCGGCCACAGATGGTACAGCGCGGACACCTGATGGCGCGCGGTGCTGCCGCCCTCGTCGGGAACGATCGAGCCGAAGCGCGACACCTGGCCGGACTGCACGGCCCGGTCCGGAATCTGGCCCGACCCGAACCAGTTGCCGGCGTAGCTCATCTCCCCGAAGGCGAGCGACCAGGTCGGGTTCACGAACGTCAGCTTGTTGAACAGCCTGTACCTGTCCCAGCTCTCCGGGTTGTCGAACGGGCCGTTGATGCGCCCGATCTCCGCCGCGAACGTCGCCTTGATGTCGCCGCTCTCGAACTTCGGGCTGGCGATCGCGAGGGCGCGGTATCCGGCCGATCCGTGTCCCGGCGATCCCTCCAGACCCGCCGCGGCGGCGCTGTGATCGAAGTCGTCGCGCGACACCAGGTTGACCGCGCCGGCCGTCGCCAGGTCGCCCTGACACGGGAAGTACGGGCCCTTGGTGATCTGCACGCGTTCCACCACCTCCGGGATGATGAAGTTGGTGTCGGCGAACCCTTGGCCGTGCGCGTGCGACACCATGTTGATCGGGACGCCGTCGATCGACAGCGCGAGATCCGTCCCGTGATCGGCGTCGAAGCCGCGCAGGAAGTACTGGTTCGCCTTGCCGCCGCCGGAGTGCTGCACCAGCACCAGGCCGGGCGTCACCCGCAGGATGTCCTGCACGCTGCCGATCGGGCGTAGCTCGAAGTCGCGATCGCGCACCGAGAACGACGACGCGGCGCTGATCGGCCGCGAGGCCCGCACGACCGTCACCGGCGCCGGCTCGGGAGGCGGCTCGGGCAGCTCGGGCGGCGCGGCTGGCGGTGGAGCGGCCGCGGGCGGCGGTGGGACGGGCGGCGGAATCGGGGCGACGATGGACGGGGCCTGGGCGTCGAGGTCCGCGCCGGCGTCGGGCGCGGACGCATCCGTCCCCTGCGCGAGCGCGCGCGCGGGGAGAGCGGTCAGCAATGTGACGAGCGAAAGGTAGACCCGGGCCATCGAACGGACTCCGTCGAAGCGGGGGGTGAACGGCGAACAGCGGTCCACGCCGTCGCGGCGCGCGGTGAGAGCGCGCGCGTGCGATCGGACGCAGGCCAGGCCGCGGCCAGGCGCCACCCGTTGAATTGCGATTGAGGATTACGAACGCGTCGTGGCCGGAGGTCCGCGAGTCAGGCGCGGCGCGCGCAGCAGCGCCAGCGTGGGTCGCGTGGGAGACAGAACCGGCGCCGGCCGTTCCAGGCTGACCGCCGGAGGCGGAACGATGAAGATCGCGCCGGCCATGATGAACCCCGAGCCGTGCGCCAGCGCGCCCCGCCCGTGCGAACCGTGGTGAGCGGGATGGTCGAAGCCCGGCGAGGCGTCGTCGTCGTCCTCGTCGTCGCCGTGATCGTTGCCGGGCTCGTGGTGCAGGTAGACGATGGCGCCGTCGACGTGAATGTGATCGTCGCGGTGGTGCAGCGTGTGCAGCCACGGCAGCACGGTCAGCGCCGCGCTGAACGCGCCGAGCACGAGCCCGGAGATGTGCCGCCGGCGGCGCATGGCTGTCAGCGCGACAGTCTAAAGAGTCCGCGCCTGCGGCCTCAAGCCCTTAAGATGAGCGGGAATGCAACAACACGGTGTCGATCTGCTGACCGACCTCGCGTTGATTCTGTGCGTCGCCGCCGTGACGACCATGCTGTTCCAGCGGCTGCGGCAGCCGGTCGTCCTCGGTTACCTCCTGGCCGGCGTGGTCGTGGGCCCGCACCTGCCGGTGCCGCTGTTCGTCGACGAGCAGCTGACGCGGACGCTGTCCGAGCTCGGCGTCATCCTGCTGATGTTTTCGATCGGCCTCGAGTTCCGCCTGCGCAAGCTGATCAAGATGCTGCCGACCGTCGGCATCGTCGCCGTGATCGAATGCAGCCTGATGGTCTGGCTCGGCTATCTGGTGGCGCGCGCGTTTGGATGGACCGGCTATCAGAGCCTGTTCGCCGGCGCCGCGGTGGCGATCTCCAGCACGACGATCATCGCGCGCGCCTTCGCGGAGCACCGGGTCGGCGCGCGCCTGTCCGACCTGGTCTTCGGCATCCTGATCGTCGAGGATCTGATCGCGATCGTGCTGGTCGCCGTGCTGACCGGCGTCGCCTCGGGCGCGGGCCTGCCGGCCAGCGCGCTGGCGGTGACGATCGGAAAGCTGGTCGGATTCCTGGCGGCGCTGCTGGTGGGCGGCATGCTGATCGTTCCACGCCTCTTCCGCGCGGTGGTGCGCCTGCACCGCGACGAGACGACGGTCGTCGCGGGCATCGGGATCTGCTTCGCGTTTGCCCTGCTGGCGCGCAGCTTCGGATACTCGGTGGCGCTGGGCGCCTTCCTGGCGGGCGCGCTGGTGGCGGAATCGGGCGCGGGCAAGATCGTCGAGCACCGCATCGAGCCGGTGCGCGACGTCTTCGCGGCGGTCTTCTTCGTCTCGGTCGGGATGCGGATCGACCCGGTCGTCGTCTGGCGGCACGGACCGGAGGTGCTGGTCCTGACCCTGGTCGTGATCGGCGGCAAGCTGATCGGCGTCACCGTCGGAGGGTTCGTCGCCGGTTACGGCGTGCGCACGTCGGTGCAGGCGGCCCTGAGCCTCGGCCAGATCGGCGAGTTCTCGTTCATCATCGCCGGCGTCGGGCTGGCGCTGGGCGTGACCGGCGATTTCCTCTACCCGATCGCGGTGGCGGTCTCGGCGGCCACGACGCTGGTGACGCCCTGGATGATCCGCGCCTCGGGGCGCTTCGCCGCCTTCGTCGATCGGCGATTGCCGCACACGCTGCAGACCTACGCCGCGCTCTACGGCGCGTGGGTGCAGGGGCTGCGCGCGACATCGGAGCACAAGACGGCGTGGGCGCGCATCCGCCGGCTCGTCGCGCTTCTGATGTTCGACGTCGCGCTGCTGGCCGCGATCATCATCGTCGTGTCGCTGGCGCGGCAACGCCTGCTGCGGCTCGCCGGAGAGGTGTTGCACTTCCATCCGTCGGTGGCGCGCGCGCTGCTGATCGGCGCGACGGTCGTGCTGATCACGCCGTTCATCCTCGGCGCCGTGCGGATGGCGCGGGCGCTCGGCACGGCGCTGGCGGCGGAGGCGCTGCCCACGCCGGCCGGGGGCGCGCGCGAGCTGGATCTGGCGGCGGCGCCGCGTCGGGCCCTGCTGGTGACGCTGCAGATCGCGATCCTGCTGGTGGTAGGCGTTCCGGTGGTCGCGCTGACCCAGCCCTTCATGCCCGGCGTCCCCGGAATGGCGATTCTGCTTGCCGGTGTGTCGCTGCTGATCGTCCCGCTCTGGCGCAGCGCCACCAACTTGCAGGGCCACGTGCGCGCCGGCGCGCAGGTGATCCTCGAGGCGCTGGCGGCTCAGAGCGGACCCGCCGCGACCAGCGCGCCCGCGGCCCCGCAGCCGTCGCCGGCTGCGCTGCTTCCCGGCCTGGGAAACGCCACCGCGGTCCCGATCGTCCCGTCGTCGCCGGCGGTGGGCCGGACGCTGAAACAGATCAACCTGCGCGGCTTGACCGGCGCGACGGTGATCGCGATCGACCGCGATTCCGCGGACGTCATCTATCCGACCGGGGACGAGACCCTGCGCGCCGGCGACGCGCTGATCGTGACCGGAACGACCGACGCCGTCGCCGCGGCCCAGGAGCTGGTGGCGCCGCCGGAGGTGCCGGCTACGCGTACCCCGCCGACTTGAGCTTGGCCTTGGCCATCTTCGCGATCTTGTTGCGGCCCGCGCCGGCCAGATCCGCCAGGATCTCCTCGCCGGCCGGCTGGCGCCGTTCGACGAGGACGAACCCGACCTGGTATCGCTGCTCGGGCGACACCTGGCGATCGCGGCGGAGGGCGCCCGCGACGTCGAACCCCCGCTCGACCAGCTGCTGGACGATCGCCAGCGCCTCGTCGCGCCGCCCGGCGCGCAGCTCGGCGGCCGCCAGCGCGTAGCCGTCGTCGGGCGTCGCGTCGGCCGCGTGCCCGACCAGTCGCAGCACCGCCAGCGCGGCGTCACCCTGCTTGCGTTTCTGCAGCCGCCCCGCCAGCGCGCGCAGGCCGGCGCCGGCGGCGTCGCGATCGATCTCGCGCGCCAGCGGCAGCAGCGCGTCGGCCGGTTGGCCGTCGCCGATGCGGGAGAGCGCGTTCGCGACCAGCGCCTTCGCTAGCTTCTTGCCGGCCGGGCCGCCGTCGGCCAGCGCCCGGACGCGCGGGCGCAGCAGGCGCGCCAGCAGCACCGCCCGCTCGCCGTCGCGAACCGCGAGCAGCGCGCGCGCGAGCGCCTGCGGCCCCTCGGGACGGGCGACCACAGCGTTGGCCGCCGCCTCGGCGCGCATCCGATCCTGCGTCGCGGTCAGCACGCCGGCCAGCGCGTCGGCGCCGGCGGGCGTCGCGATCTGCGCCAGCCGTTCGATCGCCAGCAGCGCGCGCTCGGCCTCGGCCCCCAGCGCGAGCTTCTTGAGCCGCGGCACCAGCGCGGGCGGCAGCTCGAGGCTGGCCATCGAATACAGCGCCGGGCGCGCCAGCTCGGCGGGCGCCCGTTCGGCCAGCTCGGCGAGCACCGTCGCGACCCGCGCCCCCGCCTTGCCACGGGCGGTGAAGCGCAGCGCGACGATCGCTTCCTCGCGCACCGGGGTCGGCTGCCGCTTGTCGCGCGCGAACGCCAGCAGCGTCGGCAGCGCCGCCGGATCCTCCAGGTACCCGACAATCTTCAACCCGCCCGCGACCAGCGCTGGATTCGCGCCCTTCTTCCGCGTCGCGCGTCCTTTCGCGCGCAGAAGCTTCGTCACCTGCGCCAGGTAGCCCGCCTTCTCGCGCGGCGTCGCCTCCTTGACCCGCTGCCTGACGGCCAGCGCAGCGGCGCGCGCCGCGTCCACGTCGGTCGTGTCCAGCGCCGCCAGCAGCGCCGAGAACGCATCCTTGCCGCCGACGCGCCCGAGCACCTCCTCCAGCGCGCGCCGTTCGGCGACGTCGGTGGCCGCCGCGAGGCGCTGCCGGGCCGGGCCGACCGCGTCGTCGCCGAACGCGATGGCGGCGTCGATGGCCGCGCGCCGCACCGGCTCCTCGCGCGACGCGAAGCAGGCGATCACCGTCGGCATCACCCGCCGCGCGGTCTTGCCGCCCGCCAGCCGCGCCAGCGCCTCCAGCGCGTGCCGCTGGACCGGCGCCACGCCCCCGGCCGCGGCCGCCGCCAGCGCGTCGACCACCGCGGCGTCGCGGGCCCCGATCTCGCCCAGGACGATCGCCGCGGCGATCTGGCGCTCGTGGGCCTGGCTCGCGAGCAGGCCGCGGATCTTACCGACGAGTGGATTCAAGGTTGCGGTTCGGCGCGCGCCGGCGCGACGTCACGTCTTCGCCTGTTATTTCTTCTTCGCGGCGGCGGTCTTGGCGGCCGGCGCGGATCCGGCCTTGGCGGCCGGCGCCTTTTCGGCGCCCGGCGCTTTCTCTCCGGCGCCCGCGGCCTCGCCCGCCGCTTCGGCAGGCGGCGCGGGCGGGGCGGGCGGCGGCTTCTTCGCCTCGGCCACCTTCTTCAGGTTGGCCAGGCCGTCCTCGAAGTCCTTGCCGACCATGCCGTCCATCGGCTTGATGATGTTGAACGCCTTGCTGACGAAGTTGTGCTTGCCGTCCATCGCCCAGGTCACCTTGGTGGTGGTCGGGCTCTCCGCCTGGAGCGTGAAGGCGATGTCCGCGGTCGACGGGAACGGCTCGAGCATCTCCAGCTTCTCCGCCACCTTTTCACCCGGGCTTGACGCGGTGATCGTCATCTTCCCCTTGCCGACCTCCTTGTTGCCCTCCCAGGCATAGGTCGCGCCGACGCCCGAGGTGGTCGTGCCGAGGGTCCGCTTCATGGCCGGGTCCTTCTTCTCCCAGGGCGACCACTCTTTCCAGACCGAGAAGTCGTCGATCTGCGCGAAAACGGTGGCCGGTGGCGCCTCGACCGTGGCCGACCGCTCGACGTGGTACGTGTCCGGTCGGGTGGCGACGAATATCGCCGCGCCGCCCAGCACCAACACCAGAAACAGCAGGACCTTCGACATGGGAGCCCTCCGCCGTTGGAAAGGCCGCAGACTACCCCCGATCGCCAGCGCTCACCACAAACGCGTCAGTTTTTCCGTCGAGAAAAACGTAGTTTGCCGCACCGTCAATCGTCGCCGTACTTTGGTTACAGGCCGTTGCACCGTCTGTGCGCTGAGGGTACGCTGCGACTTCCGTCGGAACGGCCCCCATGTTCTTCGTTTCCGCGACCGTCGCCGCGGCGTTGGTGCTGAATCTGCCTGGCACGACGCCGCTCGCAACCGGCACTGCCCGGCGCGGCGCCGCCGCGCCGAAAATGAAGCTCGCCGCTGGTTTGTGGGCGCCACCGAAAAAAAGTAAGCCGAAATCGTCCAAGGACGACGGCGAGGCGCAGGAAGAAGATCTGCTGAAGCCGCGCAAGCCGGCCGCCGACCCCGCGCCCAGCAAACCCGCCAAGCGCCGCCCGATCAAGATGGACGACAGCGCGGAGGAAGACGACTCCGACGACGAGGGGGACGACGAGGACGACGAGGACAAGCCCAAGGTCGTCAAGAAGCGCAAGCGCGTCGTCGAGGAAGAGCAGGAGGTCGACGAGCCGATCGCCCTCCAGCCGTCGGTGATCCCGCACGTGGTCAACTTCGAGCTCGGCCCGACCGTGCTCGGGCGCAGCTTCGGATACAACGTCACGACGCTGCAGGGCGACCACGGGTTCCGGTACGGCTACCAGTTCGGGGTCGAGAGCTTTCCGTTGGTGTCGCAGATGAGCGGCTGGTACCGGACGGCGGGCGTCGGCGCGTATTTCGAAAAAGAGTACGGCAACGCGACGCGCACCGAGCCGACCGGCGGGTTCATGGGCTACCCCGTCAACCACGGCCGCTGGGGCTTCGACGTGCGCTACGGGATCCCGGCCGGTGAATGGGTGATGATCATGCCGGCGATCGGTTACGGTCAGACCAGCTTCGACCTGGAACGGATGACTCCGATGATGCCGTCGGCGTGCACGACGGCGATGACGGATCCCTGCTTCGGCGACATCAAGGCCTCGTACCTCGCCGCCGATCTGCACATCCGCGTCGGCGTCTCGCCGCGCCTCGCCCTGTCGCTGACGGGCGGCTATCTGCTGGGCCTCGGCGTCTCGCGTGGGGCCGATCAGATCACCGCCGAGGCGAGCGCCTCGATGAGCGGCCTCCACGTCGACGGCGGCGCGACGATCCTGATCGGCGATTACTTCGCGGTGACCGCCACGGTTCCATTCCGGCGCTACGCCTACGCCTTCAGCCCGCCGTCGGGCAGCGCGTTCACGGCCAAGTCGGCGATCGACGTCTACTACGGTCTGATCGCCGGCTTCGCGGTCATGACCAAGTAGACGCGGCCGCCGATCAGCGACGGCGTCGTCGCACGACGAACGCGGCGGCGAGCAGGAACAGGATGGCGGCCGGGCCAGGCGCCTCGGCCACCTCGCAGGCGCATGTGCCGCCGCGCCCGGTCAGCGGGCTGCCGCCGGTTCCGCCGGTGGCGCCCGCGCCGGTCGAGCCGCCGCTGCCGCCGAGCCCGCTGCCGCCGCTGCCGCCGATCGAGCCGCCGCTGCCGGTCGTGCCGCCGGTCCCGGTGATCACGAACCCGCCACCCGTGCCGCCCGTCCCGCCGCTGGTGCCGCCCATCCCGGTCGGCGTCGTCGGCGGCACCGGATCGCACATGCCGTTGTGGCAGGCCTGGCCGCCCGGGCAGACCGCGCCGGTGCAGGCGTCATCGCACGAACCCTTGCGGCAGACGGTGCCGGCCGGGCAGGTCATCGTGTCGCAGCCGGCGTCGACGCATTGGCCGTCGAGCGGCCCGCCCGACACGCAGATCTGGCCGGCGGCGCAGGCCCGGCACGCGCAGGCGGTCACGCAGGCGCCCATCTCGCAGACCTCGCCCGGACAGGAGACGCCCGCGCATGGATCGACGCAGACGCCGAGCTGGCAGATCTGACCGAGCGGGCAGGTGACGCCGTCGCAGCCGCCGATGCAGGTGCCGTTCTGGCAGACCTTGCCGGCCGGACAATCCATGGCGGCGCAGGCCGGATCCTTGCACAGCCCGTCGGTGTCGCACTGCAGGCCGGGGCCGCAGGGGAACTCGCTGTCGTCGCACTTGGGGATGCAGACGCCTTTGCTGCAGACGTAGTTGGCCTGGGAGCAGAGGCCGCTGCCGTTGTCGACCATGCCGTCGCAGTCGTCGTCGAGGTTGTTGCACTTCTCGGGCGAGGACCGGATCGTCGGCTTGCACGTGATCCCGGCGCCGATCTGGCATTCGGTCACGCCCTGCGCGCAGACGCCCAGCATGCCCGTGTCGCACGGCATGCCGCCGCCCTGGCAGATCACGCCGTCGATACGGAACACCTTGTCGTTGAAGTCGCCGTCGTTCTGCTGCCAGGTGCTGCTGTTCGCGCCCTCCCAGTCCTCGAAGGCGAGGTAGTAGCTGTTCGGAAGCTTGGTCGACCGGTAGGCGAGGGCCATCTTCCAGTACCCGGGCATCGAGCAGGCGGTGCAGTTCGCGTTGCGGCGGTACTCCGAGTAATAGATCTGCGACAGGTTCACGCCGTCGAGCTTCTTCATCAGGACGAAGCCGATCAGGCCCTTCGCGTAGTTCGGATCGTTCTTGACGTCCGTGCTGGTGATCGTGTTTCCGACGGTGAGGGGAAAGCCGCCGATCTGGTAGACCGCCGCGGGCGCGCCGGTCGCGCCCGGCGTCGTGTTGTACCAGGCGATGCCGCCCTGCGCGCCCGACTGGCTGAGCACCAGCGTCGCCTGGAAATCGCACAGCGGCAGAAACGCGCCCGGATCGGTCGAGGCGTCGTTGACCGCGTTGATGGTCTCGCCCTGCGACGTGAAGTACTGCTGCAGCGTCGTCTCGCCGTTGTTCACGGTCGCCGGGACGCTGATGCCGTTCGGCTCCACGACGGCGGCGCGCGACGGCGTCGGCCGACTGGCCGCCAAGGCGGCCAGCACCGCGAAGATCGCGTGGGCGAGCGTGGGCTTTGCCCGCGCGAGCCCGTCGCGGGAGGTTCGGAACCCCCCGGGGTTCCGAGTCAATAAGTAAACAAAGCTGCTACGGCGGCGAAAGGGACTACGGGGACGGTGACGCAAGGCAGACCCCCCAGCGCATGGCTAGAGTGTCGACGTCTTCGGCCGTTGGCTCAACAACTAAATTGTTAGGGTTCATTACCGAGGCGCGCTGGTCGGCCGGGATGTGGACCAGGCCGAAGGCGTGGCCGATTTCGTGGGCGATGGTGACGGCCAGGGCCTCGCCCGACAGGTCCGTGTTGATGAAAACCTGGCCGCTCGGCGCGTCGTAGAGGCCGTGGAAGGGCGGCGCGGCCGCCTGGAAATGCAGGGGCAACCCCGGCAGGGTCGGATCGCCCCCCAGGGTGAGGCGGGTGCCGGCCCGGGTGTTCCAGAACGCGATCCCGGCGGTGATCCCGCCGGCCTCCACGTCGCTGATGGCGGGGTCGGCGACCACCTGCAGCGGCGCGCAGGCGTCGAAGGTGACGGGCGGGCCCGATTCATCGGGACCTCCGGCGGCGCCGCAGCCCGCCAGGACGGCGCACGACAGCAGGGTGGTGACGAGGGGGATGGTGCGGGGCACGAGACATGTACGAATGCCAGCGAAACTCGGCCGTGGGCAAGCGCGAAAATCTTTTGGGTCAGCGAGGGTCCGAGCTCGACCGTCGGGGAAATTGCAGCAGGACGCGTCTTGTTGCGCTCGCGCCAATGCGCATATCACCGACAGGGCCCGGAGGCTGAAGTAGTCGCAGGGACTGTGCAAGGTCGGTTCGGGGAAGGGGAGGAGTCATGAAACGGCTTTCATTGATTGCGGCGGGGCTGCTCGCCTTCGGGATCGCGTCGGGGCGGGCCGAGGCCGACCAGACGACCGTGGAGGTGATTCCGCCCGGGGCGCCGGAACCGGCGCCGCCCACCGCGGGCGTGCCGGCCGGTCCACAGACGGCGCCCGCCGGGACGCCGGCGATCCCGAGCGGGGCTGACGTCAACGTCAACCCGCCGACGACGGGGCGGGTCCTCGTGCCGGCCCCGCGGCTCGACGTGACGGCCCCGCCCCGGATGATCAACAACAACACGGCCGCCATTTACGGCGCGGTCCAGGAGCCCGGCATCCCGCCGCTGCGGCCGGCGCAACGTACGGTGCCCGTACCGGGACCTGTACCGGCGGCTGAACCCGTGCCCTATCACGGGACGATGCACGACACCGAGCACGCCTGGGTGGGTCGGCTCGGCAGCGGCTTCACGGTGGGGGGCGGCTACGAGGATTTCACGAGCAGCACCATGCGCAGCCAGACGGGCGGCGGCGGCAGCTGGAACGCACGCGGGGTGGTGGGGACGCGGCAGTACATCGGCGTCGAGGGCGCGTACGTCGGAGCGGCGCATTCGGTCGACGCCCTGGGCGTCAACTCGAGCGCGTTGCTGGTCTCGAACGGCCTCGAGGGGAACGTGCGCCTCAACCTCCCGATCTTGATGCGGCGGGCGCAGCTGCTGGAGCCGTTCGGCTTCGTCGGCCTCGGCTGGCAGCACTATCAGGTGACGAACACCCGGGTGAACACGTCCGACATGGCGAGCCACGACGACGTCATGACGGTGCCGCTGGGCGGCGGCATCGCCTACACGATCGGCCGGTTCCTGGCCGACGCGCGCTTCACCTATCGCCCGACGTACTACAGCGATCTGCTGCGACAGGGCGGCAGCCTCAGCAACTGGGGCGTCGGCGGCCAGGTCGGCGTCGCATTCTGACCCTGGAAGGAACCCTGTAAGATGGGCCCGTGGCGGTGCTGCTTGCTCTGTTCGGTCCCAAGCGAGGGGTGCGGCTCGAGATCGAAAAGCAGGCCACGCTCGGACGTTCGTCGGACGCCGATCTGCAGCTGGTCGACGGCAAGGTTTCGCGCCTGCACTGCCGGTTCACGATCCAGCGCGGCAAGCTCGAGGTCGAGGACCTCGGCAGCCACAACGGGACGTTCGTCAACGGCGAGAGGCTGGCGTCGCCGCGCCCGCTCGCGGCCGGCGACGAGGTCGCGGTCGGCGATTCGTTGTTCCTCGTCGACGGCGGCGCAGACGCAGCGGCGGCGCGCTTCGGTGACGCCACCCTGATCGTCACGCCGGGCGGGCCGCCCGCGGAGACAGCGCGCCCGGGCGCCGCGCCCGCGCCCGAAAGTGGTCGCCTCGCCGCCGCGTCGGCGCTGGCGGTCGAGCTGGCCGGCTGTCGCGATCTGGAGGCGGCCGCGCGCGCCGTGCTGGCGGCGATGGAGAAGGCGCTGGCGCCGAAACGTGGGTTCGTCCTGCTCTGGGATCGGGCGCAATCGCTGGCCCGGCCGCTGGTGGGGCGATCGGACGACGCGACCGTGTCGATCTCGCGAACCGTGCTGGAGCTGGCCGCGCAGCGGCGGCGAGCCGTCGCCGTCGAGGACGCGGTGGAGGATCGGGCGCTGAAGCAGGCGCGCAGCGTGGTGCGGAACCAGCTGCGCGCGGTGGCGGTCGCGCCCGTGATCGTCGCGGGCGAGGTCACCGGGTTCCTGCACGTCGACCGCGAGCGACCCCATTACGCCGCCGACGACGCGGCGCTGCTGGACTGCTTCGCCGCTGCGTTCGCGCTGGCCGGGCACCTGGGCGCGCCGGCCGCTGCGGCGCCCGCCGGCGCACGCCCGGGCGACCGGGCGCCCGCGGATGCGCCCATCGGCGTCAGCAAGTCGTGGCGAGCCGCGCTGCGCGTGGCGGATGCGAGCGCCGCGGCGTCGTCGACGGTCCTGATCACGGGCGAGAGCGGCACCGGCAAGGAAGAGATCGCCGCCTACGTGCACCGGCGCAGCGCGCGGGCGGGCGGGCCGTTCGTGGCGGTCAATTGCGGCGCCATCGCGGAGACCCTCGCCGAGAGTGAGCTGTTCGGGCACGAGAAGGGCGCGTTCACCGGGTCGACCGCGTCGCGCACCGGCAGCATCGAGGCGGCGGACGGCGGCACGCTGTTTCTTGACGAGGTGGGCGAGCTGTCGGCGGCCATCCAGGTGAAGCTGCTGCGCGTGCTGCAGGAACGCGTCTTCTGCCGCGTCGGCTCGACGATTCCGCGCCGGGTCGACGTGCGGTTCGTCGCCGCCACGCACCGCGAGCTGGAGGCCGACGTCCGCGCGGGGCGCTTTCGCGAAGACCTGTTCTATCGGCTGGCCGTCATTCGCATCAAGATCCCGCCGCTGCGCGAGCGGCCCGAGGACATCGAGCCGCTGGCGCGTGCGCTGATGGCGCGCACGGCGGCCGCGCTGGGGCGGCGCGAGGTCGGGATCACCGACGAGGCGCTGGAGGCGCTGGGCCGCTGGCGCTGGCCGGGGAACGTGCGCGAGCTGGCCAACCTGATCGAGCGCGCGCTGGTGCTGCGCCCGCCCGAAACGACCGGCCCGATCACGGCCGATGAGGTCGCCGCGTCGCTGGACGAGCCGCCGCGCGAGGCGGCCGCCGCCGCGGCCTCCGGCACGACGCTGGCGAGCAAGGTCGACGCGCTGGAGCGGACCGAGATCGAGACCGCGCTGCGACGCGCGCGCGGGGTCAAGGCCCGCGCCGCCCAGGCGCTGGGCCTGTCGCGCCCGACGCTGGACAAGAAGATGGCCGACCTCGCCATCGATGTCTGGAAGAAATGAAGCCGGCTTCGATCTAAAAAACCGCGAGCGGTCGAGACCAGAGGTCATAGGTCCCGACCGCCCGCGGTCCCCCGCAACGGAGCGGTTGCGGTGCGCCCGGGCGGGCCAGCCCGCCCGAGCTCCCGCGAATTTTCTATAGCGATCGCACGAACTGCACCACGTTGTGCTGGTTGGCGCTCGACAGCGCGTTGAACGCGTTGCGCGCGGCCGCGGCCTGGCCGTCGTGTGCCCGGACGGCGCACGGGATGTCGCCGCAGCGCCCGTCATGGAGCAGGTGGTTGCGGAAGCGGATGCCCCACAGCGGCGCCGTGCGCATCTGCTGCGTCCTGGCGATGCTGTCGCCCGCATTGCCGATGCGGTCGCCCAGCGTCCCCATGTCGTGCACCGCGAAGTCCGAGAACGGATTGAAGGCGAAGTTGCCGGGCACGCGGACCGATTCGCTCCCCGCGGCGTCGATGCTGACCGCCGCCGGGCTGGCCGGCGTCCGGAACGTCGTCGTCACGTGGCAGCCGTTGCAGCCGATCTGCGAGAAGATCGGCTGGCCGGCGTTCACCGAGATGGCGTCGCTGAGGTCCCGCGGTCCCGGCGCGAGCCCGGTCATGAACACCGCGAACAGGAACACGTCGTCCTGCACCTCGCTGCGTCCGCCCGCGCACGAGCCGACCGCGTCGTCGACCTGCGCCCATTGGGTGGCCGTCAGCCCGCCCGGGTTGGTGCCGGTCTGGCGCGGCGCGCGGTCGTCGCAGTTGGCGGAGACGGGGACGCCGTTGGGCGCCGACTCGACCGCGAAGTTGTTGACGCTGGTCCCTTTCGAACAGTGCTGCGTGGAGATGCCCATCTCGTTGACGTAGGCGTCAGCCGAGAACTGGGTCAGCGTCGGGACGCCCGCCTTCCACCCGAAGCGGGTGACGCGCGTCGTGCCGATCGACTGCGCCGGATCGCCCGGGTTCGGCAGCACGATCTGGCCGCGGTTGACGGTGCCGCGCACGGCCGCCGGCTCAGCCGCGACCAACCCGTCGAAGAACGAGTCGGGCATGGCGTCCACCAGACCGAGGCCGAAGGTCGGCGTGGTCAGGCGTCCGACGTTGTGGACCGTCGCGTCCGCCGGCTCGTGCTCGAGGGGCACGTTGCAAGAGGTGTTGTTCAGCGCGGTGAACTGGCCGACCGTGAACAGCTGGCGCAGCGAGCCGCCCTCGTTGGCGAGCGGGTTGAAGACACCGTTGTCGAAGCGCCCGAAGCGGCGCTCGATCTGCTCACCGGCGCCGCCGATGGCGCCGTTGCTGTGGCACTGGCCGCACGCCTGGGCGTTGAAGATCGGTCCGAGACCGTCGTTGATGTCTTCGAAGTTGTTGAAGGCGGTGCTCGCCTCCGTCAACAGCGAGGTGCTTCCCTGAAGACCTGGCAACCGATCGCCGAGCGCCGATGACACGGCCGTGGTCGTGTCGTCAGCAAGGTTGCCGCAGCCGGCGCCCAGCAGCGCCGTCGCCAATAACAGCTGACTCGTTCGGGTCCATCTCATTGTTCTCCTCCGCGCAAGGATCAATAAGGGATTCGACCTCCTGGCAAACGGACGATCGGCAACTGCATGCCTGGACTTCCAGGCTGGTGGGGTTTTGGTTAAGTCGATCTCGGGCGCGGTAGCAGGCACGCATCGGGCGGCTATTTCGTATGGCACCACGCGAATATGTGGGCGAACGGCGCCGATGTCGGGCCTGGCAACGTTTTCACGGCACCCAAAAATCGAATGTAAATTCAGACAGTTGTGACCAGTGCTCGACGGAACGTCGAGGCTGTCTCGAATCGGTCAGAGCTCCGCGGGCCGGCGCTCGCGGACTCGCGGGCTCGCGCCGGGGGACACCGGTTCGGGGTACGCCACCAGACTTGCCCGTTGCGTCGGGAACATTTCGGACGATCCGTTGTGAAACAAACTGCTGATCGTTGGGCAGGCGACCACAACAGTCGTTTGTATATTCGTCTTAACGATCGGTGAGCCAGCCTTGCTGGCGCAAGAACAGCTGCAACTCATAGTTGTCGAGCGACACGGGAGGCAGCCACGCCCCGAGCGGTTCGCGGATCCACCACTCGGGCGACCCGCGGGGCGCGAAGCGATACCGATATCGGGTGACCTTCAGGTACCGCGGTGGGGTGCCCGCGAACGGATCGGTCCCGACCAGCCGGAGCACCCGCGGGTCCGCTTCGAGCAGCTTCCAGGCCAGGTGGACCGCCCACGGGTACTCGCGTGGGCTGCCCATCGCCGCGAACCAGAGCAGCCAGTCCAGCCGATAATGGTACGGGCTCATCCAGCAGGGCCGGCGCGCCGGATCGACGGGCTGGCACTTCCATCCGTACTCGCGCCAAATGGTCGCGGGTGTGATCTCATCGTCGGTCGTTCCCTCGAAGACCAGTTGGTACCTCTCGCGACCGACGCTGCCGAACGCGCCATAGGTGTTGACCAGCGGCAGGCGCGTGAACGACGTGTTCATCGCCTGCTCCGGCGACAGCAGGTTCAGGACCGGGCCGACGCTGAGCCACGCGACCGCGATGCCCAGCAGGGTCGCCGCCGCGCCCTGCGCGCGCGACGGTGTCGCCGCCGCCTGCGCCCGTTCGACCCGCGCCACCAGCCGGCGCGGCAACACGCGCCGCCACAGCACGTCGTCGAAGCACGCCAGGATCGGGACCAGCGTCAGCCAGTTGAGAAACGAAAGGTTGCCGCTGGCGATCAACACCAGCTGCAGCGCGGCCATCAGCGCGCCGCCCACGTAGCGCACGCGCCGCCACGGAACACACATGAAGAACGGCGCCGCCAGCTCGGCCACATAGTTGAAGAGAACGCCGACCTTGTGTGCGCCGGCGGGCAGGAAGTGGAACATCGGCGTCAGCGGATTGGGGATCGGCTGTGTCTCGAAGTGGAAGTCCAGACAGGTGAGGTCGCGCCAGCAGGGATCGCCGCGCAGCTTGATGAGGCCCGCCCCCCACATGACGCGCATGATCAGCCAGCGCAGCAGCCAGATCGTGATCGCGGGCGGGGCGCGGCGCGGGAACGGCCGGCCGTCGAGCAGCGGGCAGAGAAAGATGCAGAGGAAGCCGGTCTCGACCAGCTGGGTCTCCCACCCGAAGCCGTAGAAGTCCTGGCCGACGGGAATGACCGAAATCTGCAGCGCGCACAGCACGGTCAGCATCAGCGCATTCGCGTAACCGGCGACGACGAACAGCGACAGGACCACGCCGACCCAGCCGGCCGCCGCGATCGCCCCGTCGCCGGCCCCCAGCCAGAACAGCGTCGGAACCGCGCGGAATCCGGCCCCCCGGCCGCCGAGCTGGGCGGCCACGTCGTCGAGAAACCCCGCCGCCGGTTTGAGGCCGTGCGCGCCGATCAGGCCCGGGCCCTGGTTCACCAGGGTCAGGAACGCCATCAGATAGACGACGCCCAGCAGGCGAAGGATGACGAAGCGGCCGAGCCACTGGCTCGCGCCGGCGCGGAAGGGATCGTCGCGGGCGAACCAGTCGGCGATGCGTCTCAGCGGCGCGAGCGCTGCCGATCCCGCGGCCGCGCCGTCATCGCCCGACATGGCCCTGCTAGGTGGTCGGTTTGTCGCCGGGCGGGCTGTCGGCCGGCTTGTCCTCGGGCTTGTCGGCCACCTTGTCGGCGCCGTCGCGCTTTTCGGTCGCCTCGACCGCCGGGCGCGTGATCGTCTTGTAGGCGAGCCACGCGAGCGCGAGCGCGACCGCGGTCAGCAGCAGCGCCCAGCGGCCCGTGTCCGAACCGGGCTTGGGCGCCGCCTGCGAATCCGGGTTCGACGGCGGCGGCACGTCGACGACCTTCATGCCGGGCGGGAACGGCGTCGGCGCCTTGCAGAAGGCGGCCAGCTCGGAGATCGAGAAGTAATTGTCGCCGTTCGCCTCGCCGACGCGCAGGTAGCGCACCTCCGTCGGCGGAATCTGGTTCGCGCGCGTGCGCAGGCCGTGACCGTTGCTGTTGACGACGTTGGGCACCTCGATCAGCAGCTTGTAGCCGGTCGGCGATCCGTCGACCGAACCCATCACCTTGTAGGTGTCGTTGGCGTCCGCCTGCATGACGATCGCGGAGATGGTTCTCACCTCGCCGAGGTCGTAGGTGATCGACGAGTTGCCGTTCTCCAGCGTCACCGTCACGGGCGCGTCCCACTGCGTCCCTTCGGGACCCACGGTGCCGTCGGTCAGCTGGCCGAGGTCGCCCTTGATCCCCTGCGAGGCGGACGGTTTCTTCCCCGCCAGCAGGTTCTCGGTGCCACAGGGCGCCGCCGCGGCGGCGATGGAGGGAACGGCGGCCAGGGCCAGCGCGGCCGCCAGCAAGGTTACGGGGAGGGTTTTCATCATTCCCGGCTATCACGGGCGGCGAAGACGAGCAATATGCAGGTGAAGGCCACCGGTCGGCCCGGTCGGGCCGGCCCCCAGGGGGGGCAGGGCAGGGGGCGCGCCGGCCCCCCGGGGCGGGGCCTCAGAGGCCGACGGTCAGCTTCGGGAAGACGTCGACTTCGACGGTGCCGGCGGGGATGGGGTTACCGGCGTCCAGCCGCGGCGACGCGACGACGATGAAGACGAAGTCCTGCTTGTGCTCGATGGCGTGTTCGATCACGGGGCGGGCCGGATTGCCCTCCGTGATGATGAGGTGCTGGGCTTCCGTCACCGGCGTGCCGGCGACGATCGGCTGCGTGCTGCCGAGCAGCGCCACGCCCGCGTCAGTTTCACTGGTGGAGCCGGCCGGGCCCGCGTAGACGTCGATCTGCGGGATGTCGAAGGTCAGGCTGTTGGTCGGGATCGTGTAAGCGACGTCGGCCACCTTCACGAACCCGAGCGAGTGGCGTTCGATCTTGGAGCTGAGCGAGTCGTCCTGGATGACGCCCACGGTCGTCGACGCGCGCGCGGTCACCTGGGCGAAGCACTGGCGGCTGGCATCGTCGCAGCCGAGCGTGACGCCCACCTGTGACGGCGTCCCGGACGTCGACGACGTATCGAGGCTGATCGACGGCGCCACGTTGCAGGCGCCCGCCGACGAATCGCACGCGACGGTCGGCATCGTCCCGGTCTGCTGCCCGAAGTCGAGCTTGAACGACTGCTGCGCGAGGTTGACGTCGAAGTCGAAGACGTCGCAGCCCGTGATCGCGCCCGCCATCAGCGCCGCGAGCGCCCCCGCCCGAAACATCCCGCTCGCCATCCGCCAGCCCTCCTCGCCCTCGCCACCGGCGGCCACGGCCGAGGCGACATTGATCAGAACCTATGCGCCGGTCTCCGCCCGCGGCACCCCTTGACGCGAACTTTTTCGCACCGCGGGCGCGCGCCAAACGTGCAAATGTCCGGGCATGACCTCGCCCGCCACGGTCGCGCTGCTGGCCGGGGCGGCGTTCGTCGCGGGCCTGGTCGACGCCATCGCCGGCGGCGGCGGGCTGGTGGCCCTGCCGGCGCTGCTGGCGACGGGGTTGCCGCCGCACATCGCGCTCGGCACCAACAAGGGCCAGGCCGTGTTTGGCGCGGCGTCGTCGGCGATCTCTTTCTGGCGGCGCGGCGTCGTCGATCGCGATCGGGCGCCGCTCGGGTTCGCCGCCGGCTTCGCGGGGTCGCTGGCCGGCGCCTGGGGCGTGCTGGCCGTGCCGCTGCGGCCCCTGCGGGTGATCGTGATCGTGCTGTTGCTGATCGCGGCGGCGATCGTGCTCGCGCGGCGCGACGTGGCGCCGCGGCCGCGGACGCTGGGACGAGGCGCACACGCGGCGGCGCTCGCCGGCATCGCTCTGGTGATCGGCGCCTACGACGGCTTCTTCGGGCCAGGGACGGGGTCGATGCTGGTGGTCGCCTTCGCGGTGGTTTTCGGCGATGCGCTGACGCGCGCCTCGGGAAACGCCAAGATCGTCAATTTGGCCTCGAATCTGGCGGCCATGCTGCTGTTCGCGAGCCGCGGCGTGATCGTCTGGCGCGTAGCGCTTCCGATGGCGGCGGCCAATGCGGTGGGCGCGGCGATCGGCGTGCACCTGGCGGTGCGCAACGGCGATCGGCTGGTGCGCGTGGTGGTGTTGATCGTCGTTGCGAGCGTGTGCGTCAAGCTGGCAACCCAGCTGATCGGTTCGTGAATCCGTCACTTTCCTGATCGGCGGTTCCGTGTTCTGCTACCTCGGAACCCCCGAAAGGAGACTGGGAATGAGGTCAAAGATCTGGGCCGTGGTGTCGTGCTCCCTTCTGATTGCGGTGATCGGCGGATCCCGCACCGCTCGCGCACAAGGTGTACCGGTGCCGGTAGCATCCGCGGAGCCGGCCGGGATGAATTCGGTCGTCGAAAGGCCGGGCTTCGACTTTGGTCTGCGCCTCGGATATGCGATCCCGATGGGCAGCGTCTTTCAAAACGCGACCCTCAGCGACGGCATCTCGGGCGCGATCCCGTTCGTGCTAGAGGCAGCCTACCGGATTACACCGAACTTCTCCGTCGGCGGGCTGTTCCAGTACGCGGTCGCGCAAACCAAGAACTGCCCGTCGAGTTGTTCGGCGAGCGTCATGCGCTTCGGCGTCGAGGGCATCTACAACGTGCGATCCGGCGGCGCCTTCGATCCCTGGCTCGGGCTCGGCGTCGGATACGAGCAGCTGAGCCTGTCAGTATCGGGCGTGGGCGACGGTGACTATCACGGCTTCGAGTTCGCGACCATACACGCGGGCGGCGACTACCGCATGGCGCCCAATTTCGCGCTGGGGCCGTTCGTCAGCTTCTCGCTGGCCCAGTACTCCGGCGTCTCGTCGGGCGGGCAGTCGGCCGACATCCCGAACACCGCGATGCACGAGTGGCTGCAGCTGGGCATCCGCGGGCTCTTCAGCATCTAGATCGGGCCGCTGCCGCGCGCGTCGTTCAGGTCAGGCCGGCGATGCGCGCGGCGCCGCAGTAGACGTTGAAGCCGCCGTCGCGGACGAACCCGAGCAGCGTCATGCCCGCGGCCGCCGCCCGCTCGACGGCGAGGCTGGACGGCGCGCCGACGGCGGCGACGATCGGGATCCCGGCCGCCTCGGCCTTCTGAACCAGCTCGAAGCTGGCGCGGCCGCTCAGCATCAGCACGGCCGCCCGGGCCGGCAGCTGGCCCGCCAGCAGCAGCCGGCCCACCAGCTTGTCCACGGCGTTGTGCCGGCCGACGTCCTCGGCGGCGGCGAGCCGATCGCCCGCCAGCGAGAACAGCGCGGCGGCGTGCAGCCCGCCCGTGCGGTCGAACGTCGCCTGCGCGCCGCGCAGCGCGGACGGCAGCGCGTGAACCACGGCGACCGCCACGCGCGCGCCGTCGTCCGGCGGCGCCACGCGTCCCGCCGCCAGCCCATCCAGGTCGGCGCGCCCGCACACCCCGCACGCGGCGCTGGTGACGAAGGCGCGCGTGCTGGCGGCCAGCGCGTCCGCGGCCGAGGGCGCGAGGTCAATCCGGACGCAGTCGTCGCCGATCGGCTCGGCGCCGAGCAGCGCGCCCGCGCCGGCCAGCACGCCCTCCGCGTGCAGGAAGCCGACCGCCAGCGCGACGTCGTCGCCGGGCGTGCGCATGGTCGTCGAAAGCACGCGCTCGTCGCCGCCTACGCGGACGCGGATCTGCAGCGGCCGCTCGATCGCGACCCGATCGCGCGCCGCGCTGACGACCTCGCCACGCACGCGCACCACCGACGTCTCGAGGGCCTGTTCCATGCCCGTAGTCTAAACCCACCCAGACAGCGCCTGCTGTAAGCTCACTCGACCGTGGCGTTGACAGCCGTGAAAGGTCGCGGAGGGCGCCGCAAAGGGAGCCGCCGCAAGCCGCCCAGGCACGGCGAGGTTGCGATCGTTTCGCTGGCGCTGGAGGTGGATGCGTACCGAGCCCGGCACCGGCAGGCGACCACCCGCGCAATCGAGCGCTGCCTGGCCGATCCGTTTCTGCTGGGGCGCGACGTGCTGACCCTCAAGCTGTGGCTCGAGACCTCGCGCTGCGGAATCCCCGAGCCTCCGGACGAGGCCGATCTCTTCCCTCTCGTTTACGCCGCCCGCGATCGCGTGATCCCGGGCCTCGCCGCGCAACTCGATTTTGATGCCTCGACACCCGTCAAGCAGTGGCGGACCTGCGTCGTGGCCGCGATCTTGCGCCGCTTCGACCGGCCCCTCGGCGATGACGCGTTCGCGCGGCTGATCATGAAGTCATGGGGAACCTACCTGGTCCTTGGCCTTTCGGAGTCGCCTGAGGGTTTCCGGCCGGACGCTCGGCCCCGCCCGGAGGATCGGGCCTTGTTTTCGCGGCCGGACGTTCAACAGCGGGTACGTGATTCGTTCCTCGATCCGACGCTGCTGGCGCCGGCAGTCGCCGTCGCGTCGCTTCACGGCATCGACGTTGACGGGCCATCTGCGCTGCCCATGCTCGACCGTGCGCCGTCGGAGCAAGCCGCGCCTCTGTTCATGTGGCTGGGGCGCAATTGGCCAGAGAGACCGGTGCTGGAGCGCGCGGCCACGGCCATCGACGACCCCCGGTTCGCGGCGGTCCGCTACGCCCCGTTTCACGCCTTGCGCGCGATCGCGCATCGCGGGCAGCCGGACGTCGTCGAGAGGACGGTGCGTGTGCTCCTCGATTTCCTCCAGAAGCAGGCGCGCAGCGGGCTGGGTCCGCCGCTGGACGAGGCCTCCAGCCATAATCCGCGCCTGCTCGCCGTCGAGGCGCTCGCTGGCGCGGTCGACATGCCGGAGGCGGCAGCGGCCCTGTTCGACATCGCCAACAATCCCATCGAGTCGCTCTGGATCCGGCGGACCGCCTGGATATCGTTGTTGCGCCGGCGGCTGGATCGAAATCTATTCGAGCAGCTGCGCTCGTCCGATCTCGGGCGCGACGAGATCGCCGACATCATCCGAGGCATCCCCATCGAATACAGATTCGGGGATCGCCGCTCGCATCCGGAATCAGAGATCGCGGCAATCCGCAGCGCGCTGACGGAACTGTCGTCTTTGGATCTCGACCCTGCGGTGCGATCGGCGATCGATTCGGCGATTGAAACGATGGCGTCGATTGAAAAAGATCGCGCGCGCGCCGCCGCCGCTGCGTCGAGTGACCAGCCGGCGGGCCTTCGGTCGTTGACCGACGCGGGGCGCCTATTGCGGTTCGGCGCGGCCCCGATGT
>DATFXS010000780.1:0-5714 GCA_035315605.1 Polyangia bacterium | reverse complement strand
GATCAGCACGAGGATGAGCGATCGCGACCCCCCGAACCCGCTGAGCGCCCCGCCCCAGCGCCGCACCGAGGAGCTGTCGATCCCGGTGCCCGTCGTCCCGCCCGGACCGATCTTCACGCTGTCGCCCGAGGAGATCGCGCGCTTCTTCGTGCGCGTGCGCCGCGACCAGGACACGGAGCACTGGGATGTGCGCCTCGACGCCACGCTGCGGGAGATTCTGGAGCGCGCCAACGACTTCGTTCCGTCCGAGGCGGGCGGGATCTTGCTGGATGATCCGCGGGCGAAGCTGGCCGGCGCGAAGGCGCCGCGGCTGACCTACATCGCCGCGTTCGGCTCGGGCGTCGAGAGCGTCGTCGGCCGCCGCATCCCGAGCGATCGCGGCTTCGCGGGCAAGGTCTACTCGACGGGGCGGCCCGCCCAGACCGATCACCTCGAGGTGGACGATCCGCTGCTCGGCCTGGCGCCCGACACCGGCACGGTGCGCTCACTGGTCGCGGTGCCGATCGTGGTGGGCGAATCGATCTGCGGCGTCCTGCAGCTCGCGAATCGGCGCTCGGGCGGGTCGTACACGCCGCGCGACAAGGAGCTGCTGCGCATCTTCGCCGCTTACATGTCGTCGTCGATCCAGAACGCGCTGGACGCTATCCGCGCGCGGGCCCAGGCGCGCATCGACGATCTGACCGGGCTCGCCAACAGCCGCTACTTCCACACGCGCCTCGAGGAGGAGATCGCCCGGGCCGATCGCGAAGGGACGAACCTGTCGCTGCTGTTCATCGACCTCGATCGCTTCAAGGAGGTCAACGATCGCTTCGGCCACCTGACGGGAAGCTGGACGCTGCAGAAGGTCGGCAAGATCCTGGGCGACAACGCGCCCGCCGCCGCGCTGGTGGCGCGCTACGGCGGCGACGAGTTCGTCGTCATTTTGCCGGGCGCCGATCGCGACCGCGGCGCGCAGACCGCGGAGGCGCTGCGACTGTCGATCGCCGATGCGGAGCTGTTCGACAACTCGAGCACCTCGCGCACGGCGACGCCGCTCTTGCACGTCACCGCCTCGCTGGGCGTCGCGTCCTACCGCGACCACCTGGCCCCGGGCGGAACGCAGCGGCGTCGCGAGAGCACGCTGCTGCGCCTCGCCGATTCGGCGATGTACCGCGCCAAGGCGCGCGGCCGCAACCGCGTCGAGGTCGCCGAACCCGAAGACTAGTCGCGCTGCGCCACCCTGATGGGGCGACGGCGCGGGGTTGGATGTAGAGTCGGGGTCATGACCTTTCGATGTGCGAATGGCTTGTTCACGGCGGTCGTGATTGCGCTCGTTTCGGGTGCGGCCCGCGCCGAGCTGAAGGTCGACCCGTTGATCGGCGATCACATGGTGGTCCAGCGGGATCGGCCGGTGAAGATCGGCGGCACGGCGGCGCCGGGGGAAGCGGTGACGGCGACCCTCGCGGCCGGCAAGACCACGGCGAAGGCCGACGCGCACGGGCGCTGGTCGGTGGCGCTGCCGGCGCTGCCCGCCGGCGGGCCGTTCACGCTGCGTGTCTCCAGTGCGGGCACGGGAGCGAGCACGCTCACCTTCACGGATGTGCTGTCGGGCGAGGTCTGGGTCGCGTCGGGCCAGTCCAACATGGAGCTACCGCTGCAGCGAACGAAGGGCGGTCCCGACGCGGCGGCGCTCGGGTGCTCGGGCCTGCGCCTGTTCACGGTCGCGAATCAGCCCGCGGCCGCGCCCACGACGAAGGTGGGCGGCGAGTGGCACGCCTGCGACGCCACCAGCGCCGTCGCGTTCTCGGCGACCGCTTTCCACTTCGCGCGCGACATTCATCGCGCGCTGGGCGTGCCCGTCGGCATCGTGCAGTCGTCGGTGGGCGGCACGCCCGCCGAGGCATGGACGCCGCGCGAGGCGCTGCGCGCCGAGCCGACGCTGGCGCCGATGGTCGAGGCGCTGGATCGCGCAATGAACGACACCGCCATGCGCGCCGAGCTCGCCAAGAAGGTGGCCGCCTGGGAGGCGAAGAACTTCTATCAGGACGAGGCCAACAAGGGCGAGAAGGCCGGCTGGGCGCGCGCGGGCGGCGGGCGCTGGGCGACCATGCAGATCCCGCAGCTGTGGGAGGCCGCGGGCATGGACATCGACGGCGCGGTCTGGTTTCGCCGTGACGTCACGGTGCCCGACGGCTGGGCGGGCAAGGATCTCGCGCTGTCGCTCGGCGCGATCGACGACTTCGACGTCACCTACTGGAACGGCGAGCGCGTCGGCACGACCGGCGCGGAGACGCCGCAGTTCTACGCGGCGCCGCGCCGCTACCAGGTGCCCGCGAAGCTGGTGAAGGCGGGGCGCAACGTGCTGGCGGTGCGCGTGTTCGATCACTACGGCGGCGGCGGGTTCGCGGGGACGCCCGCGCAGATGAACGTGCGGCCGGCGGGTGCCGAGGGCGAGGCGCCGTTGTCGCTCGCCGGGACCTGGTCTTACAAGATCGAGCGCAAGCTGAAACCGATCGTCGCCGACTGGAACTCGCGTCCCAAGATACTAGGCCCCGACGATCAGGAGAGCCCGACGGTCCTCTGGAACGCGATGGTGGCGCCGCTGGCAGGCGTGCCGATCGCGGGCGTCATCTGGTACCAGGGCGAGAGCAACGCCGAGCGCGCCGCCCAGTACCGGACGCTGTTCCCGGCGATGATCCGGGCCTGGCGCACGGCGTGGGGCGATCCGAAGCTGCCTTTTCTGTACGTGCAGCTGCCGGGCTGGGAGCCGCCGGGCGTCAAGGCGCTGCCCGGTGAAGGGACGTGGGCCGAGCTGCGCGAGGCGCAGGCGCTGGCGCTGCGCGAGCCGCGCACCGCGATGGCGGTGACGCTGGACATCGGCGAGGCGCACGACATTCACCCGCGCGAGAAGCGCGAGGTCGGCCGGCGGCTCGCCCTGGCGGCCCTGAAGATGGTGTACGGCCGCGACGTCATCGCCTCCGGCCCGACGTTCGCGGCGGCGATTCGCGACGGCGCGGCGATCAAGATCCGCTTCACGAACGTGGCCGGGGGCCTGACCACCTCCGACGGCGCGCCGCCCAGGGGCTTCCTGATCGCGGGGGCCGACCGCGCCTGGAAGCCGGCCGACGCGCACATCGACGGCGCGGCGGTCATCGTCAAGAACGCGGAGATCGCCGAGCCGATCGCGGTCCGCTACGGGTGGGGCAACGATCCCGAAGCGACGCTCCGCAACCAGGCCGATCTGCCGGCGGCGCCGTTCCGCACCGACGACTGGGCGACCGCGTCGGTGACGGCGACGGCGAAGTAGCCAAATATAATGACCAGTCATATAATGTGGTCATGAAGCGTGTCGCGGCAGCGAAGTTCAAGGAACAGTGCCTTTCCATCCTCGACCATCTCGACGCCGATGGAATCTTGATTACCAAGCACGGCCGTCCGGTGGCCAGGTTGCTGCCGGCAGAACGCGCTTCGGCCGAGCTGATCGGTAGCCTGCGGGGAAAGATTCGCGTCAAGGGCGACATCAAGTCGACGGGGGTGAAGTGGGAGGCGAATGGTTAACCTCGACACTCACTTACTCGTTTTTGCGCTCGACGGCACCGTCACGCCACATGAACGCCGCATACTCGCTGCGAACACCTGGAGCGTGTCAGCGATCGTCTTCTGGGAGCTTGCGAAACTGGGGCAGCTTGGGCGCATCGACGTCGATCTCGAGGACGCGGAGGTCGTTCGCGTTCTGTCGGCAATTCAGGTGTGGCCGCTCGACTTGACCGTTGCGCTGCAGTCGACTCGTCTCGACTTCGCGAGCGATCCAGCCGACGAGCTGATCGCCGCCACGAGCGTGGTTCACAACGTGCCGCTCCTGACTCGCGATCGGCGCATCCGCCGCTCCAAAATGGTTCCGCTGGCCTGACCGACGAGCGACCCGTTCAATTCGCGGGCCGGAGCGCGATCAGGCTGCCGATGCGCCGTCGATCGAGATCGGTGAGCGCGTCCTTGAGGTACGACTTGGGATTCGCGTCGAGGTGCTTGAGCGCCGGCTTGGGTTCGAGCCCGCGCAGCCGCAGAAATATCCCGAGCGCGTAGGCCAGCGTCTGCTCGTTGAGATACCCGAGCCGGCTCGTGCGCCAACCGTGCCACCCGCCTTCGGCCCACTGGCTGTACGTGAAGGCGCTGTTGGCGAGGAAGACGCCGAACCCCAGGAAGACCGCGCAGACGTCGGTCGCCTGTTCCTCCCGCTCCCAGCCGCCCGGCGGCGCGGTCTCGGCGTCGTGGAGCAGGTAATGACCGATCTCGTGCGCCAGCGTCGCCACCAGCTTCTCGGGCTCCGTCAGCAGCTTCGGCGAATACGTGATGATGGACGTCAGGCCGGCGCCGCCGTGGCCGCGGAAGGTGCCGGCGGCGCCGCCGTGATCGCTGCCGTCCATCGCGATGCGGCCGAAAAGTTCTTCGCGCGAGGGGTCGTCCTCGTGCTCCTCGAGCTTCACCGGCCAGTCATCCATCCCCGCGTGTTGCTTGACCTGGTAGAGCAAGCCCGCCGCCAGATCCGGGCCTTCGCCGCCGATCGGAAAGAAGTCGGGCGTCGGGAGGATCAGCCGCGCCTTCGAGAACGGCTCCCACCCTCCGGTCTCGCGCAGCAGCCAGGCGAACGCCAGGAACAGCCAGTCGACCACCTCGTCGGGGGGAACGTCGGGTTTGCCGAAGCCGAACATGCGCGTCAGCCCTTCTTCATCTTGCCACCGTCCGCGGCGCGCAGCCTGGCGAGCCGCTCGGCGATCTCGCCTTCGTGGCCGGAATCGGACGGCTGGTAGTACTTGTGGCCGCGGATCGCCTCGGGCAGATACTCCTCGCGCACGTAGTGGCCGGCGAAGTCGTGCGGGTACTGGTAGCCCGCGCCCCAGCCCAGCTGCTTGGCGAGCGGCGTGGGCGCGTTGCGGATGTGATTGGGGACGGCCAGCGCGCCGTGTGCGTCGACGTCGGCCTTGGCGGCCGCGTAGGTCGTGATCGCCGTGTTGGTCTTGGGCGCGGTCGCGAGATAGATCGCCGCCTCGGTCATCGGGATCAGCCCCTCGGGCATGCCGACGAAGCGGAAGGCGTCGACCGCCGCGGTCGCGACGGACAGCGCGCGCGGATCGGCCACGCCCACGTCCTCGGCCGCGAAGATCACCATCCGCCGCAGCACGAACAGCGGATCCTCGCCGGCCTCGATCATGCGCGCCATCCAGTAGACGGCGGCGTCCGGATCGCTGCCGCGCATGCTCTTGATGAAGGCGCTGACGACGCCGTAGTGCTCGTCGCCCGCCTTGTCGTAGAGCAGCGTCCGCTTCTGCATCGCCTCTTCGATCACGGCGGGCGTCAGCAGCTTCCGCCCGCCGGCGTCGGGGGCGGCGACGGCGGCGGCCGCCTCCAGCGTCACCAGCGCGCGGCGCGCGTCGCCGCGGGCCTCGCGCGCGACGAGATCCCGTACGTCGCCCGACACGTCGAGCGGCTGCGCGGCCAGGCCGCGCTGCGCGTCGGCGAGCGCGCGATCGATGACGACGCGCAGGTCGGCCTCGGACAGCGCGCGCAGTACGACCACCTTGGCGCGCGACAGGAGGGCGGCGTTCACCTCGAACGACGGGTTCTCGGTGGTGGCGCCGACCAGCACCACCGTCCCCGCTTCGACGTGCGGCAACAGCGCGTCCTGCTGCGCCTTGTTGAAGCGGTGGATCTCGTCGATGAACAGCACCGTGCGCTCG
>DATFXS010000779.1:0-6709 GCA_035315605.1 Polyangia bacterium | reverse complement strand
CGGGCGCGCCCGCACGCGGCGGAAGTGGAGGCGCGAGCGCTGGGCGCGGCGGCGTCTCGGGAATCGCCGGCACGAGCGGGCACGGCGGGATGACGGGAAGCGCCGGCAGCGCTGGCGCGGGAACGGGCGGCGGCGCGGGCGCGGCGGGCAACGCGGGCAACGGCGGCAATGGCGGATTGACCGGCACGGGCGGCGCCGGCGGCACGCAGCCGTTTAAGGGCGTCGCGAACTCGCCGTGCGCGGTTCGGATGATGCTGAGCACGTCCTGGTACTACAACTGGACGCAGTCGGCCGACACCTGCGCCGGCGGCGGCGGCGAATTCATCCCGATGATCTGGGGCCACACGGGCAGCGAACAGAGCGCCAGCGGCATCACCAGCTCGATCACCACGTTCGTCAACAAGGGGTACGGCAACGTGCTCGGCTTCAACGAGCCCGACAACACCGGTCAGTCGAACATGACGGTCGCGACGGCGATCTCGCTCTGGCCGGCGTTCAACAACCCCGCGATCAAGATCGGAACGCCCGCCACCTCGGCCAACTCGAACGGTCAGACGTGGTTCACCAGCTTCATGAACATGCTCAACGCCGACGCGTCGCTGCGCGCCGACTTCGTCGCCATCCACTGGTACGGCTGGAACGCCGGCTCGTGCGACGCGAACGCGTCGCAGCTCGAGAGCTACATCAAGTCGGCGGAGGGATGGGCCGGGACCCGGCCGATCTGGCTGACCGAATGGGGCTGCCTGAACAACAGCGCGCCTGACACGCAGACGGTGGTCAACTTCTACAAGGGCGCGGTGACGATGTTCGCGAAGCACCCGCGCCTGGTGCGCTACGCCTGGTATCCCTGGTCGACCAATCTGGATCTGGTCGACTCCGGCGGCGCCCTGACCGCGCTCGGCGTGGCGTACGCAGCGGCGCCCTCGTACAAGTAACGCCGATGTCGATGACGTTCGACGAATTTCGGAAGTCGGTGCGCATCGACGGCAAGCCGCCCGCGGGTCTGAGCGCGCCGCTGCGCGCGCTCTGGATCGACGGCAAGGGCGACTGGGCACGCGCGCACGCGACGGTCGACAGCGTCGAGACGAAGGACGCCGCGCGCGTCCACGCCTACCTGCACCGGAAGGAAGGCGACCGCGACAACGCGCGCTACTGGTACGGCCGCGCGGGCGCGACGCCATCGACGGAGCCGCTCGAGCGCGAGTGGGAGCAAGTGGTCCGCGCGCTGCTCGGCGAATGACCGACGGCGGCGGCCGCGAGCCCCTGGAACCGATCTCCGATCCGCGGCTGGACCCGTGGGCGACGTGGGCGCTGATGATCGCGCTGCTGGCGATCGGGTCGGTCGTGGCGATCATCCGCGCGCGCGTCCACGGCATGCGTGAGCTGATGGTCGCGACGGCGCTGGCGCTGATCGCGCTCGTCTTCGGCGTCGTCGCGCTGGTGCGCGGCGTGCGAGCGGCGGATCGGCGGGCGCGGGTCGTTCCCGCGATCGCGGTGGTCGCGTCGCTGGCGGCGGTCGCGGGCGCGCTGGTGTTTTTCGTCGTCCATTGACGGATCTCGTCCCCTGACGAATCGACGACGCCGGGCCGCGCTTTGTGAGATCATGATCGCGCGATGCGCCGATTTCACTTCATCGGCCGGCTATGCCGAACATGCGTCTGCGCAGCCGCCCTCGTGGGCTGGGCGGGTTGCGGCGGCGGCGCGAGCACGACGGGAAACCCGGACGCTGCGGGCACAGGCGGCTCGAACGGCGGCACGACCAGCGCCGGCGGCAGCGGCGGAACGAGCGCAAGCCGTGGCGGCACGACCGGCACGGCCGGTGCGGCGGGCAGCGCGGGCGCGCGCGGCGGCGCCGGAGGGAGCGGCGGAACGGGCGGCAGCGCGGGCGCGGCAGGTAGCGGTGGAGCGGGCACCGGTGCCCGGGGCGGCGCAGGCGGTACGGCGGGGAGCGCGGGACGCGGCGGCGCCGGTGGCTCGGCGGGGAGCGCGGGCCGGGGCGGCACGACGGGCGCCGGCGGCATGGCCGGAGCGGGCGGCGCGGCGGCGCCAACATGCAAGCGCGGCATCGCGGCCAACACGGCGCCGGGCGCCGCGTTCTATCCGGCCGTCCGCTGGTGGTACAACTGGGGCCTCTCGAAGAGCGGCGGCAACACCGGCATCGAATTCGTGCCGATGGTCTGGGGCAGCTCGACGGTGAACGGCGCGATCCCCGCCGGGTCGAAGTACCTGCTCGGTTTCAACGAGCCGAACTTCATGGCGCAGTCGAACCTGACGCCGCAGGCGGCGGCCACCGCCTGGCCCGCGCTGCAGACCAACGCGCGCAGCGCCGGCATCGGCACGATCGTCGGCCCGGGGATGAACTTCTGCGGCCCCGCCGCGAGCTGCAACGGCACCGATCCGTACGTCTACCTGACCGATTTCCTCGCCGACTGCACGACCTGCGAGGTCGACCACATCGCGGTGCACTGGTACAACTGCGACCTTCCGTCGCTCAAAGCGTACATCGAATCGAACAACAGCCTCGCCGGCTGGGTCCAGTTCGGCAAGCCGATCTGGGTGACCGAATTTTCCTGCGACGGCAGCGCCACCGCCGCGCAGCAAGAGGCGTACATGCGCGCCGCCATCCCGTACCTCGAGAGCCAGCCGAACGTCTTCCGCTACTCGTGGTTCAGCGCCGGCCCGATCCCGAACGCGCAGCTGATCAACAGCGACGGCTCCCCGACCGCGCTCGGTCAGGTCTACATCAGCCTGCCGTCGAACTGCCAGTAGCGCGACGGCACCGACGCCGCTCAGTACGGCACGTAGGGCGCGCGATCGCGTTCGACCCAGGCGCGGATGCTCGGCCGGCGCCACTGCGCCGCCACGAAGTCGGAGAGCTTCGCGGGCACCGGGTCGCGGTTGCCGACCAGACGCATCAGCATCATCGCCAGATCAGCGTCGGCGATGCTGAACGCGTCGAACAACGACGTGCGCCCGTCGGGGATGAACGCCGACGCCGCGGCGATCAGCTTGTCGGCCGCCGCGCGCCCGGCCGGCGACAGCGGCTCGACCGGGTGCCCGTAGAAGAACGTGTGCGTCGCGCGCTCCTCGCGGATCGGCATCAGGTCGCTCCGGATCCAGGCCATGATCTGGCGCGCGCGCGCCCGCTCGCGCGGCGCAGCCGGCAGCATCGCGGCGTAGCGCGGCGGCGGGAACGTCTCCTCCAGGTACTCGACGATCGCGCTCGATTCGGTCAGGCGGAAGTCGCCGTGCTCCAGCAGCGGAACGCGCGCGGTCAGCGATTTCGCCTTGAACTCCGCCTTCTTCTGCGCCTTCTCGTGCAGGTTCACGAGACGCGTCTCGAACGGCAGCCCCTTCTCGGTCAGGCAGACGAATACGGAGAACGCGTAGGGGCTGTTGAAGAAGCCGTCAACGTGCAAGACGATCGGTTCCATGCCGGTCATTCTTGACAGTCAACGATCGATCTGTCACCAGTAATGAACGCTTGCGCCTGAGTGGCGCGGAAAGGAGACGACATTTGATGGTGATTCGCAAACCATGCATCGAGAAGATCGTCTCCGCGTCTGTCCGGAAGTAGCGCTCGCCTGCGGGCCCCGCGTGGGCGCGCGAGTCGCGGAGACAGTGGGTGTTCGGGGTCTGTCCGGCGTTGCGTAAAAGCGCGCCGCGGCGAACGGGAAACGTGTGTCATGGGCAAGACGAAGCGACAGCAGCATCGAACGAGAACGCATGAACGAGAGGACGGCGGCGACGGCACCCGCACGGCGCGGTTGCAGGAGCTGATCCGCGAAGAGGTGAATCTGATCTTGCGCAACGAGGTGCGCGATCCGCGACTGGACAGCGTGGTGATCACGATGGTCGAGCTCGCGGGCGACGGCTCGTGCGCGCGGCTCTGGTTCACCGCCGAAGGAGACGAAGACAGACGAGAGGCGTGCGAGCACGTCGCAGGATTTCTGCGCACGCAGCTGGCGGAGAGCCTCGGACTGAAGAGGACGCCGGAGCTGCGTTTCCGGCGCGACCCAGCTTCGCGCGCGCTGGCGCGCGACACGACGGAGATTCACTGATGTCGACGAAGAACCTGGCACGAACCGTGATCGAGGGCGGCCGCTACCGCGGCATCACCTGGTACAGCCGCCGACAAAACCGCGCCCCGCGGGCCATCGTCCGGAGTACGCTGACGAACTTCGACCCCGCCGACGCGGAAACCGACGAGGCGATCGTCCCGAGAGCGCCGAAGGTCGGTCGCCACTTCAGCGACAAGCTGAGCCCGGCGGCGCACGGCCAGGCGCGCCCTCCCCTCCCCCGTCCCGAGCGCGAGCTCGTCGCGTGGCTGAGCGGCCGGCGCGTCGGCGCCTGCGGCAACTGTCTGTTCTGGTTCATCCCGACCGTTCGCGGTGGCTATCACCGGCGCCGCCTTCTCGAGCGCGCAGACGCGAGGCTGTGGCGATCGCTTCCCGCCTGGTTCCGCGCGTGTCACGATCCGTTTGCCGCGACAAAAGCGACCAATCCCGATCAGACGAGCTGACCATGCCTTCCACCACCCTCAAAGGACGTAACGTCCCGATCCAGCTGTGGGCGCCGCTGGAAGAGGTCGACTCGCAGGTGATCACGCAGCTCAAGAACGTCGCCGCGCTGCCCTGGGTCGCGCACCACGTCGCGGTCATGCCGGACGTGCATCTTGGCAAGGGCGCGACGGTCGGCTCGGTGATCGCGATGCAGGGCGCGGTCGCGCCCGCCGCCGTCGGGGTCGACATCGGCTGCGGCATGGCGGCCGTCAAGACCAGCCTGACCGCGAACGATCTGCCGGACGATCTGCGCAAGCTGCGCCTGGCGATCGAGGACGCGATCCCGGTCGGCCGGATGTCGCACGCGTCGCCGGCGTGGCGCGACGCGCCCGACAAGTTGCGCGACGTCGGCCAGTCGCTGCTGGATCGCTACGCGAAGCTCGACGGGCCCGTGAGTGCGGGGACCGTCTCGTCCCAGATGGGAACGCTGGGCGGCGGCAACCACTTCATCGAGGTCTGCCTGGACACGGACGACGCTGTCTGGTTGATGTTGCACTCGGGCAGCCGCAACGTCGGCAAGGTCCTGGCCGAGCACCACATCGAGATCGCGCGGCGCCTCAAGCACAACCAGGCGCTGGTCGACCGCGACCTAGCCGTCTTCCTCGCCGGGACCACGGTGTTCGACGCCTACCGGCGCGATCTGTTCTGGGCGCAGGAGTACGCGCGCTTCAACCGACAGATGATGCTGCACCTGCTGGAGGATGTGGTGCGTGGATTCTGGCCGCGCGTCACCTTCGCCGAGGCGATCTCGTGCCACCACAATTACGTCGCCGAGGAGGTTCACTTCGGCGACGAGCTGCTGGTGACGCGCAAGGGGGCGATCCGCGCCGGTCAAGGCGACATGGGCATCATCCCGGGATCGATGGGCACGAAGTCGTACATCGTGCGCGGCCTCGGCAACCCGCAGTCGTTCGAGTCGGCGTCGCACGGCGCCGGACGGCGCATGAGCCGCAGCCAGGCGCGCAAGCGCTTCACCGTGCGCGACCTACAGGATCAGACCCGCGGCGTGGAGTGCCGCAAGGACCCCGGCGTCATCGACGAGGCCCCCAAGGCGTACAAAAACATCGACAGCGTCATGAAGCAGCAGCAAGACCTGGTCGAGATCGTCGCCGAGCTCAAACAGATCGTCTGCGTGAAGGGCTGACTACGCCATCAGATCCTTCGTGCGCGCCATCGCCTTCGCGAGGCCCTCGTTGTTGAGGCCAGGGACGACGCCGTAGCCGTCGAACAGCGTCATCAGGCGAACGGAGAAGCGTTCGAATTCATCGGTGCGCCGCAGCTCGTCCAGCTTGGCGCGCTCGCCGAACAACAACAGGAAACCGTTGACCGTTCCGCCGTGCGGGGTGAGCGCGACCCGCTCGACCCGCTCGAAATATCCCTGTTTCTGGAACTTGCTGAGCGCGGCGTCGCCCTCCTCCATGAAGTACTTCCAGGCTTCCGCTTCCTTGCCCGCGATCGGGCGGTTCCATCCGATGAACAGCAACGCTGTGGCCATGATTCCTCCTCCTCGTCAGTCCGTCTGTTCTACGTGCGCGACGGGGGAAGGTAACGCGAAAATCGCGCGGCGCTACGGGAACAGGCAGGCGGTCGACAGATCGCCGCCCGCCGACATCGTGCAGTTGCCGCACTGGGCGGTTCCCTGGAGGCAAGCGCAGGTCGGCGTCGTGCCGCACGCCGCGGGGAGCGGGTGGCACGCGTACGCGCCGGGGTTACCCGGGAGAGGGCCTAGCATCGCCTCGCAATACTGCGTGCCGTGCATGCAGAACCTCGGCCCGCACGCGAACATGCCCTGCGGCGGCGTGCAGCCGCCCTGGTCCGAGATGTCCGTTCCGGCGCTGTTGGCCAGACAGGGACTGCCGTAGACGTTGCCATCGCAACCGCAGACGGGGTCCACGACTGCCGTGCAGCCGGAAGGACGCGGCTGACAGAACGCGGGTGTGCTGGTGCAACGGTTGTCGGAGTGGTCGCAGAACTCCGTCGACGAGCAGCCGCTCGACGAGGTGCAGGTCGTCCCGCCGTCCGCGCCGCCGCTTCCGGCGGTGCCGCCGGAGCCGCCGCCTCCAGATGCGCCCGCCGCACCCGCCGCGCCGCCGGATCCTCCAGCACCCGCGGCGCCACCCGAGCCGCCCTGCCCCGCCGCACCTCCG
>DATFXS010000778.1:0-4279 GCA_035315605.1 Polyangia bacterium | reverse complement strand
CCCGCCTGGATCGATCCCGATCCCGACGGCGGCGCGCTGGTTCGTCTCGATACACCGGCGTTCGGCGTCGCGCCCGGCCAGGCCGCCGTCTTCTACGACGGCGACGACCGCGTCATCGGCGGCGGCTGGATTCAATAGCGGGGCCGCGGCCCGCGCCAGCCTCGCGCGTGCACCGGACCGACCTCGGTCCGGGCACGGGGAACGGATGGCTGGCCGAGTCGGCCGGCGCCAGAACTTCGTAGCAGCCGAACGGCTCCGCTAGCTCGGAGCAATGGCCGACCTTGTAGCCCGTCACCGGGTAGAGCGGGCAGATCGTTCCCGGCCGCGCCTCGCAGACCGGACCCGGGAGCCTCTCGACCCGATCGAAGAGGCAGAGGCCCTCGCACTGCCGCGGTTCCGTGCAGCGCCGACCGCCATCGCGCGTGTGGCAGGCGCACGTTTCTTGGTGGCCGCCGTTGCAGCGCGCGCAGGCGGCCTCGGCCGCCTCACGCAGATCGGGCAAGCGAGCGGCGAGGACGCGCTTGCGCCGCGTCGCCGCGCGATGGCCCCAGACGCGATACCGGAGGACGATCTCGTGAGGCGCCTCGACGTGCAGCTCGAAGCGATGGTCGAGGCTGACCGCGCCGAAAGCGGGGATCTCGAGGGGCGTTCCGTACTGGATCTCGAAGGCGGCGCCCCCCGGCTGCATCATCGCCACGCTCACCATCGAAAGGCGGAGCGTCCGGTTGGATTGATTGCGGGCTTCGACCTCTACCGTCGCGTAACAGGCCTGGGCGACGAGCCGACAGGCGGCGTCGGACACGGGAACGAATTCGATCCCCAGCGATGGCGGCAGGGGCGCGGTCAGCAGGTACGGGATCGCGAACGAAGCAGGCAACATCGATCGACGGACACCGTACGGCGCCGCTGGTTCCGTCGCTGACGCCGGCCGCTAGTCGCCGGCGGTCGAGATCGCGATGACGACTTCGTGCGCTGAAGTCTGGCGCGACTTCGCGCGCACGGCTTCGATGGCGGCCTGAAGCTCGCCGCGGTCCAGGAAGATCCCGTGGCACTTGCCGCAGTAGTCGACGTGAACGTTGCCGAGCAGCATCTCCGCCAGGTTGCCCGGACAGGCCGGACAGTGGGCGACGTTCTCGGTCGGCACGGGGGGCGGGCCCTTCGCGCCGCGCAGCAAAACGCGCAGGCGGTCCAGCTCGACCTCGGGCAACTTCGCCGCACGCGTGATCTCGCCGCGATCCAGCCAGAGGCCGCCGCACTTCGGGCACAGGTCCACCTCGAGGCCCTGGAATGTCGCCCGGTCGAGAATCGAATTGCACTTCACGCAGCAGAGATTGGTTGCTTCGGACATGGGCAGGATAGTACCAGCATGTGAGGATAAGATCCCGGTGACCATGCGCTCCGATGGTTCAAAACGCTCCACGCCGCAGGGCGACGCGCCGGTCGCGCGTTACGCCGAGCTGCAGGCGCGCCTCGGGCACACCTTCCGGACCATCGGGCTGTGCGAGACGGCGATGACGCACACGTCGTGGCTGAACGAGGCCGGACAGCCGGACCGGAGCGACAACGAACGGCTGGAATTCCTGGGCGACGCCGTACTGGACCTGGTCGTCAGCGACATGCTGATGCGGCGCTTCCCGGACCGTCGCGAGGGCGACCTGTCGCGCGCGCGCGCAGCGCTGGTGAGCGAGAGCGGTCTCGCGAGGGTGGCCGTCGCCCTGGACCTCGGGGCGTTCCTCCTGCTCGGCAAGGGCGAGGAGCGGACGGGCGGGCGGACGCGCCCGTCGATCCTCGCGAACACGCTGGAGGCGCTGATGGGCGCGATCTACCTCGACGCCGGGTTCGACGCCGTCGCCGCCGTGGCGGGGCGGCTGTTCGACGGTCGCATCGCGGACGTCGACGCGCACGCGCTGGCCGACTACAAGTCTCGCCTGCAGGAGCGGGCGCAGGCGCTCTGGCAGACGGCGCCCGTCTACGAGGTGGTGGCCGAGGACGGACCGGACCACGACAAGCGGTTCGAGGTCGCCCTGACGCTGGGCGGGCGGCCCTATGGGCGCGCGATCGGCCGCTCGAAAAAAGAGGCGGAGCAGGGCGCCGCGGCGGCCGCGCTGGAGGCGATCGAACGCGGGGAGAAGCCGTGAGCGTGCCGATGCGCGAACAGGTTCCGCCCGACGTCCTGACGATCTGCCGGCGGCTGCGCGAGGCGGGGCACGAGGCGCACCTGGTCGGAGGCGGCGTGCGCGACATGCTGCTCGGGCGGACGCCGGCCGACTTCGACGTCGCCACGGATGCGGTGCCGGAGGCGGTCATCGATCTGTTCGGCAACACGTTCGCGGTGCCGACCGGTCTCAAGCACGGCACGGTGACGGTGCTGACCGCGACGGCGCCGCCGCGGCCCGTCGAGGTGACCACCTTCCGCGGCGAGGGCGAATATCTGGACGGCCGACGCCCGTCGTCGGTCACCTACGTCAAGTCGCTGGCGGAGGATCTCTCGCGGCGCGACTTCACGATGAACGCGGTCGCGTACGATCCGCTCGCGGACGCGATCACCGATCTGTTCGGCGGCCAGAGCGATCTGTCGCAGGGGCTGATCCGGGCGGTCGGCGATCCGATCGCCCGCTTTCGCGAGGACGGCCTGCGCCCGATGCGCGCGGTCCGCCAGGCGGCGCAGCTGGCGTTCGACATCGATCCGCCGACGCAGGCTGCGATCCAGCCGACGCTGGACGTGTTCCGCAAGGTGTCGGCGGAGCGGATCCGAGACGAGCTGCTGAAGCTGCTGGGGGCGCCGCAGCCCTCGCGCGGCCTCAACCTGATGCGCGAGACCGGCCTGCTGGGCGAGGTGATCCCGGAGCTGCTGGAGGGCGTCGATTGCACGCAGAATCGCTTTCACAAGCACGACGTCTTCGGCCACACGCTGCACGTCGTGGACGAAACGAAGGGCGATGCGATCCTGCGGCTGGGCGCGCTGCTGCACGACGTCGGCAAGCCGCGGGCGCGCCAGCCGCGCGAGGGGGCGCCGGGCGAGTACAGCTTCTTCCAGCACGAGTACGTGGGCGCAGAGATGGCGGACGCGATCTGCAGGCGGCTCAAGCTGGCGAACGCCGAACGCGACCGCGTCGTCAGCGTGGTCAAGAACCACATGTTCTTCTACGAACCGGAGTGGACCGACGGCACGGTCCGGCGCTTCGTCCGGCGCGTCGGCGGGCACGAGGCGCTGGACGATCTGTTCGCGCTGCGCGCGGGCGATGTCGCGGGGCGCGGCTTCGGCGAGGATCCAGAAAAGGAGCTGGGCGAGCTGCGCGAGCGCGTCGCGGCGGTGGCGTCGGCGGACGCAGCCTTGAAGATCCCCGACCTTGCGATCAGCGGCGGCGACGTGATGCGGATTCTCGGTATCCCGCCTGGCCGCCCCGTCGGGCAGATCCTGGAGAGGTTGCTCGAGCGCGTGATCGACGATCCGACGCTGAACGAGAAAGAGAAGCTGGAGGCGCTGGTCCCCGAGATCTGGCGCGAGATCAAGTCAGGGAAGGCAGGCTGAACTCCGCCGCGGGCGGTGGCCGTTCGAGCGCGCTCGCGAGGCCGAAGGTCAGGAGCAAGAGCTCGACGACCAGCCAGACGCCGATCGCCAGCAACCCGACGCCGACCATGACCAGCACCGTCAGAGCGCCGTCGCCCCGCAGCGACGCGTTGGTCACGAAGATCCAGGCGGTGATCGCGCCGCCAGTACCGTAAATCAGTAACGCGCGGACGCGGCCCGCGCGGGCGGCCAGGGCCTCGTCGACCAGACCCCGGGCCGTGGCGGTGAGCGACCGGACGACCGCGAAGCTGCTCGCGAGCCCCAGGCACAAGGAGATGCGGCCGGTCCAGGTCGCGGCGGTCTGCAGCCCCTCGATCCTGCTGATGCTCGGCATCCCCCAGAGGCTGGTCGCGCGATTGGCGTCACCGACCAGGGACAGGAGCTCGCCGGTCGATACCGCGCACCAGACGTCGAACACCGGCGCCAGGCAGGCGAGCACGATCGCGATGCTCAGCGCCTCGCGATCGCAGATCGCGGCAGGGAGCTGCCGCTGGCCGGCGAGCGACGTCACCAGCATCGCGGTGACGACGAGCCCTGTGACCGTGCTCATGACCAGCGCCGCCATGCCGATGTCGGCGGCGCCGCGCGTCGTGCCGACGGTCGCGATGATCGCCAGCGGGACGCCGACGGCGACGCGCACGATGATCGTCCAGCCGAGCAGGCGGAGCGAGCGCGGGTCGTGAGGTCCGGGCGCGGCGGGGGCGGCGA
>DATFXS010000777.1:0-2128 GCA_035315605.1 Polyangia bacterium | reverse complement strand
GGGTCGCCGGAGCCGTGACCGAGGTTGTGGCGTGGAGCCGCACCAAGGAGAAGCTCGACCGCGCGCAGGCGCTCGGGATCATCGACCGGGCGGCGCGGTCGACCGCGGAAGCGGCGCGCGGGGCCGCCGTCGTCGTGCTGGCGACGCCGGTCGGCAGCCTCGGGGAAGCCGCGGCGGCGATCGCGCGCGAGCTGGACCCGGAGGCGCTGGTGTTCGACGTCGGCAGCGTGAAGGGCGCGGCGATCAACGCCGTCGAGCCGAAGCTGCGGCCGGGCGCGTTCGTCGCCTGCCACCCGATCGCCGGCACCGAACGGGTCGGCCCCGACGCGGCCAGCCCGCTGCTGTTCGAGGGCAAGCGCTGCGTGGTCTGCCCGACGCCGCGAAGCAAGGAGCCGGCGGTCGCGACGGTCGAGCGGCTCTGGACCGCGATGGGCGCCGAGCCGGTGCGCATGACGGCCGAGCTGCACGATCGCGTGTTCGGCGCCGGCAGCCACCTGCCGCACGTCGCCGCCTACGCGCTGGCCGCGGCGATCGGCCAGCTCGCGCCCGACGTCATCGAAGGGATCCAGCGGCTTCCCACCTCGAGCCTGCGCGATACGACGCGCGTCGCTGCGTCCAGCCCCGCGATGTGGCGCGACATCCTGCTCGACAACCGGGGCGAGGTGATGCCGCTCATCGACCGGCTCGCCGCCTGCGTGCAGGAGCTGCGCGCCGCCGTCGCCGCCGGCGACGCCGCCCGCATCGAGAAGCTGCTGGTCGCGGGCAAGAACGGCCGCGACCGCTTCATCGCAGGGTGATGCGCGCCCGATCGCTGACGCTGGCGCTGACGTGGACGCTGACGTTCGCGGGCTGCGCCGCAACGACGGGCGCGGTCCAGCCGCGCGGCCCACGCACCAGCGCCGACGACACCGACATGTGGAACGTCGTCCCGGGCGACACGGACGCGCTGGCCGACGTCGATCTGGCGGCGCTGCGCGCCTCGCCCTGGTCGCGATCGCTGATGCAGGGCGACCTCGACGGCGAGCGCGAGACGCGCCGCCGGCGCTTCGGTTACGACGTGTTCACCGAGGCGGAGCGCATGCTGCTGTCGGGCAACGAGTCGACCGGCCAGCAGAGCACGCTGACCATCGCGCGCGGCCGATTCGAGATCGATCGCATCGCGACCGCCTTCCAGGGCGCGACGCCGGGCGCGGCGACCACGGAATGGCGAGGCAGCCCGCTCATCGAGGGGCAGGGTCGCGCGGTCGCGCTGGTCACCAGCCGGACCATCGCGCACGGCGACGGCCCGCGCGTCCGCGCCGCCGTCGACGCGGCCTGGGGGGTGGTGCCGGATGTCGGCGGGGGTCCGCTGGGCGAGCTCCGGCGCGCGCTCGACGCCGACAAGAATCCGCCCGCGGTGACGTTGGCGCTTTCGGTCACCGACGGGATGCGCGCGCGGGCGGCGGGCGTCCTGGTGGTGCCGGACGGGCTGCGCCGTCTCGGCGCGCGGCTGGACCTGGGCGAGGACCTGAACGTGGAGGGGCTGGCGCTGTTCGACAGCGGTGGGAACGCGGCCACCGCGGCGTCGATCTGGAACGAGACGGCGCGTGGCTACGCGCGGCAGCGCATGATCGTGCTGCTCGGTCTGGGACCGGTGTTCGACGGCCTCTCGGTCGCCGCGGAGGGTTCACGCGTGCACGTCCGCCTGCACATCCCGGCCGACAAGCGCGAAGGGCTGGCCGACAAGCTGCTCGCCTTCCTGCAGTTGGTGGCAAAGACCAGACACTAGTGTGATAGGGAATCAGCGATGACGACGCTGACCGTTCGGCGCTCGGGACCGCTGCGCGGGACGTGCCGCGTCCCGGGCGACAAGTCGATCTCGCACCGGGCGCTGCTGTTCGGGGCGCTCGCCGACGGTCCCGTCGAGGCGCGGGGCCTCGGGCGCGGGGGCGACAACCTGTCGACGGCGGCGGCGCTGCGCGCGCTGGGCGTCGACGTCGCGCTGGCGGGCGACGAGGCGCGCATCTCCGGCGTCGGATTCGACGGCCTGCGGGCCGCGGCGGGCGCGCTCGACTGCGGCAACTCGGGCACCACGATCCGGCTGCTGATGGGTCTGCTGGCGGGCCGCCCGTTCGAGAGCGAGCTGTTC
>DATFXS010000776.1:0-5290 GCA_035315605.1 Polyangia bacterium | reverse complement strand
CCGCCCCAATGCCGTGTGGATCTCCCCACGGTTGTTGGTTACGGTCGCGAGCAAAGCGCTGTCGGCATCGATCCGCGCCACGATCGCGACCGACCGGTCCGCGATCGGTAGCGCCTGCCCGTCCTTTCCGAGGCCGTGCAGGGTCGAGGCGAGCGCCGTCAACGTCCTTGCGACATCGGGGTGATCTTTTCCGAGGACGGACTCTTTCAACCCCAGGCTTTGTTCGAGCAAGGGATACGCGCGTTCTGGATAACCTTGGGTCAATAAACCAATTGCCTGGTCGTGGAGCACCCAGGCGCGTATGCGGGGCTGGTCCCGTCCCATTCGATCCAGTGTCGCGATCGCCAGGCGTGCCCATCGGTCCGCCTCCGCCTGCGACTTGCCGAGTCGGGCACCTTCCAGGTATGCGAGGGTGGACGCAGCCTTCGCGGCGGTCGAATCATCGCGGCAAGCCTGCGCGGTGAAGACAGCTTCCTCGAGCACTGGTTCGGCACGGGCGGGCTCTAGCTCGCTTTCGACGCGGCCAGTGGCTTCGAGGAGCTGTCCCAGAAGCGGTTTGTACTCCAGTGCCTCGGCCTGTTTTCGAATCGAAACCGCCTTCGCATGCGCGGAGCGATAGTTACCAAGGTCATAAAGAGCATTGACGTCGTTGATCACGCTCGCCAGGTCGCGCGCGGCTCGCGCAGTGTGCTCGTTTCTCGGCGGCGGAATCGCCGAACGGAGCGCCGACAGATCGGCGCACCTACTGATTTGGGGTAGGTCCTGAACGACGAAGGTCGCTTGCGCCGTATTCGACGAGTCACCGGTCGCCAGGACGTCGGTCAACGCCCGAACCTGGTCGAGGTTTTCATTCAGGCACGACATGCGGAGGTCGAGCGCCTCTCCGGACTGCTCGCGGCGAACGTAGGTCGCGTCGCATGCTTGCACGTGCATGGCCGACCAATCGTGGATGTAGTCGTCGAGCGCGCCGGACACCCGTTGCCAGGACGTCTCCGCGTTCGGCCGGCCGCTGGATATGAAGGCGCGATGGACCGACTGACGGCGGGCGTCGTCATGCCCGGACCAGACGGCGGCAAGGCGATCTGCCGGCACGGCACAATTGATACGGGCCCCGCGGGCCGCTCGCCAGCCTCCGACGGCAACGAGCAGAGCGGCGAGACCGATGCTGGCCCCGATCGCACGGCGTCGAGGTCGCGCACGCCCGTGGTTGAGCGCGCGCATCAGATCGTCCATCGAGGCGAATCGTTCGTCGCGGTTCTCGGCCAGGCCGCGCGATACGCTCGCGTGTAGCCAGCCGGGCACGAACGCACGCGGCGGGTTCGGGTTGTCGGCCTCCGGCGTCGCCGTGACGTGGGAAAGCTGCGGCCGCGTGCCGAACAGCGCCTCGTGAAATGCGACACAGAAGCTGAACTGGTCGGCGCGGGCGTCCAGCGGCTCGCCGCGGAATTGCTCGGGCGCCATGTACGCGACCGTGCCGATGAGCGCGCCAGTCTTGGTGACCGTGACGGGAACGGGCGACCGCTCGACGGCGTCGGATCCGTCCTCGGGTTCCGATGGCTCCTCCGCCAGCCGCGCCAGGCCGAAGTCCATGACGCGCACGGATCGGTCGCGCCCGATCATCACGTTCTGGGGTTTGAAGTCGCGGTGGATGACGCCGGCGGCGTGGGCGGCTGCCAGGCCGCGTGCCGCGCCCAGGAACACATCCAGGATCTCGCGCCACGAGCGCGGTCCGGACCGCAGCCACTCGTGGATGGTCTTGCCATCGACGAACTCCATCGCGATGTAGACGCGATCGTCGACCGTGCCCGCGTCGTACACGGAGACGACGTTCGGATGAGACAGGCGCGCGATCGCGCGCGCCTCGCGCAGCAGCCGGGCGCGGCGCACCGCCGAATCGCCGCCGGCCTCGTGAACGACCTTGAGCGCGATGCGGCGGTCCAGGTCCGGATGGTACGCGGCGTAGACCTCGCCCATGCCGCCGCGACCGACCGCGCCGAGGATCTGGTAACGGTCGACGCGCGATCCGGGCGCCAGCTGCCCGATGAACGCCCGCCCTTCGCGCCCGATGGACCGGCTGCGATTGGCCTGGTCCGAGGCCGCCCACGTCATCAGCTCGGCGCAGTCGCGGCACGCCTCGATGTGACTCTCGACGACGGATCGGTCCGGCGCCGCCAATCCCCCGGCCAGGAACGCGACGACCATCCCCTCGTCCAGACACCCGCTGGTCACAACGCAAAGGACCTTACGACGAATTCTGGAAGCGGGGGTAATGCCGAAACGAATCGCTTAACCACCGCGCCGCTCTCGTGGCAGGATGGGCGCGAATGAACACGCTGGTGCGGGCATTCCAGCAAGAGACAAGTGCTGCGGCCTCCACTCTTGGTGACCGCGATGGTGCGTCGTTGGGGCCGTTATTGGCGTCGCTTTATGCGCGCGGGCGCGACGCTTATCCGAAGCTCGCGGTGTCGGAGGAGGCGTTCGGGCGCTACCTGGCGCGCTGCGCGGGCGACACGAAGACGGGGGCGCCGCTGGCCGACCTCGTGATCGATGACGTCTACCTCGCGTGCGCCTGCGCCGAAGGGGTGCGCGGCGCGACCGCCGCGTTCGACGAAAAATACGGCCGCGTCGTTCGCCGCGCCGTCTCGCGCGTGCTGGCGACGGCCGACGAACGCCAGGAGGCGGAGCAGCGCGCCTGGCAACAGCTGTTGTTGCGCGGGACGGAGGGGCCGGCGCGCATCGGCCAGTACCTCGGCAAGGGGCCGCTCGAGAAATGGGTCTCGGTGGCGGCGATGCGCATCGCGATCGCGCTCGGCCGCGGCGAGAGCACCGAGAAACGGCTGCGCGACAAGGCGATCGTCGAGGCGGCCGGGCTGGACGCCGACAGCCTGTCGGTCAAGAGCGAGCTCCGCACCGCGTTCGAAGGGGCCGTGTCGGACGCGCTCGCGCACCTCAAGCCGCGCGAGCGCCTGGTGCTGAAGCTGTACCTGGTCAGCGGCATGACGCTGGAGGGGATCGGCAAGAGCCTGGGCGTCACGCGCCAGGCGGTCACCAAGACGCTGGCCCACGCCCGCAAGAGCGTCGTCGACAACGTCAACGCGTCGGTGCGCGCGCGCCTGAAGCTGTCGAAGGAAGATCTGGCGTCGCTGCTGCGCTACGTCGCCAGCCAGCTGGACGTCAGCATCTCGCGCGTTCTGAGCAAGCGATAGCCGGGCGCGTGGCGATGGACGGGGAGCTGCAGCGGGTCGGCGAGAGTACGGCGGTGGCCGTCTCTCTGATGCACCACCGCCGCTTGATGGTGCGCCAGCGCTTCGAGGCGGCGGAGCTGCTCGGCTTCGAGACCCGCAACAAGTACGACGTCGTCAGCGAAACGGGCGCTCTGGTCGCGTTCGCCGCCGAGCAGCAGAAGGGCTTCCTCGGGTTCATGTTCCGCCAGCTGCTCGGACACTGGCGGACGTTCGACGTCCACTTCTTCACGCCCGACCGCGCAGTTCATGCTCGCGCGTCACCCGTTTCGCTGGTTCTTCCAGCGCCTCGAGGTCTACGACCAGGCCGGCACGTTCGTCGGCGCGATCCAGCGGCGGTTCTCCATCCTGACCAAGCGCTTCGACGTCGAGGACGCGAACGGCCAGGTGATCATGCAGGTATCGTCGCCGTTCTGGCGCATGTGGACCTTCCCGTTCACGGCGCGCGGCGTGGAAGTCGCCAGCGTGCGCAAGAAATGGTCGGGCCTGCTGGCAGAGGCGTTCACCGACAAGGACAACTTCGCGATCGACTTCGGCGACGGCACGCTGGGCGACGCCGAGCGCCGCCTGGTGCTGGCCGCCGCCATCTTCATCGACCTGCAATATTTCGAACGCAAGGCGGGCCGGAACTAGCGCCGCGCGGTGCGCAGCCCCAGCTATTCGGGTTCCGTGGCCTGGGCGGCCTGCCACAGTTCCAGGTATTTCTGGCGCACGAACGGATCGAGCTCGTCCGACAGTTCGGCGGGCAGTCGAGACGCCCGGATCAGTTCGAGGACGTCGGCCAGGTCCTTCAACCGATGGGGGGCGGTCATCCCCGACGCCAGCTTGAGCTCGATCAGCTTCGGCAGCGCGACGATCCGGAATCGCTCGCCCTGGACCGTCGCCACCGGATCCGCAGGATCGGGGAAGGCCACCGGTTTGGGCCGTCCGTCGCCAGGGAAATCGCCCGTCAGGAGGACATCGATAGTCACCCCGTTTTCGGTGTCGCGCAGGCCCTTGCTGCCGGGGAACTTCTCGACGTAGCCCCGCCCAAGATTCGCGGCCTTGAAACGAGTCAGTCCCTCCCGGGTCACCAGCAGATCCACATCAGTGGTCATGCGCTCGTAGCCGTGGGCGCCGAGCGCCATGGCCCCCGCGATCGCATACGGGACATTCTCCTTGGAGAGCCGTTCGGCGAGCGCCAGGGCGGCCTGATGGACCTTTCCTTCCTTCAAGAAGAACCTCTCCGCGTTTTCGAGCGCACGCTCGAAACGTTGCTCCCACACAGGCGCGTCACCGCCGGCGGGCGCCTTCTCGCGGGCCCTGGCCACACGATCAATCTAGCATGCGCTGGCTAGCGCCGCGCGCGCAGCCAGGCGCCGATGCGCGGCAAGATCCGGTCGCGCAGCGCCGCGTCCATCTGCATGCGCTCGAGCGTCTGCGCAATGGCTTGCTTGGCGCCGTCGATCGGGTGGGCATCCAGGAAGGTGCGCACGGCCTCGTAGTGGCGGCGTTCGGGGAGGCCGGCCAGCGCCTCGACCAGCCGCCGCAGGATCATCGGTGAATCGGCCTTGGCGCGGGTTTCGGTCCAGCGATCTCGCACGACGGCGAACGCGGCCTCGCGCGTGGCGCGGTTGCCGAGCAGGACGCTCATGTACGACGCGAAGTCTTGCATCGGGACGTCTTCGCCCAGCGCGATCTCGACGGACCGTGCGGGCAGGGCGCCTTCTTCCGCGCGCGCGAGCGCGTGCAGGTAGCGGCGCTTGCTGGCGGGATCGGTCTCCGCCTTGACGCGCGTGCGCAGGTCCTCGAAGCGCGCGTCGTCCGCCCGCCGCGCCGCCGCCGTGACGACCACGTCCAGCAGATTCGGATCGACGTCGCCGGGCGTCCCCGCCGCCGGCAGCCGGCCCTCGGCCTCCGCCACCGCCGCCGGGTTGCGCGCGGTGATCACCAGCGCGCGCAGCAAGACGGCGCGCCGCAGGCGCACCTCGTCGTCCTCGTTCGCCGCGGGCTTCCACCCGAGCGCCGCCGCCCGCGCGCCGTAGAGGTCGCTCACCAGCGCCCCGAAC
>DATFXS010000775.1:0-12272 GCA_035315605.1 Polyangia bacterium | reverse complement strand
CCCCGCCGAGGACGATCCGCCCGGACCGCCGCCGGCACTGCCCGCGGCCCCCGTCTTTCCACCGGTCGTGCCGCCGCCGCAGGCGGCGATCGACGCCAGCGCCAGCGCCGCGAACGCTCCCCCGATCAGGACGCGAAGGGTCATCACCGACTATGAATGTCGCGGGCCGGCCCGCGCTTCACTCGAGTCGAAGATCGTCGATCAGAAGGCCGGTATTGAACGCCGCCCTCGGCCCGCAGACGGTGCTCCCCGGCGCGACGGAGACCAGGACCTGGTCAGTCGCATCGGCGGGCAGCGCGACGCTAGCGGTCGCGACGGCGCTCGCGTAACCCGACAGGCCGTCGATCGTCAGCGGGTTCATCGGGGCCGTTGAACCGAATGGGAAGGCCGCCGGGCTCGCCGACGCCCCTTCCGAGCCGACCTGCAGGATTCCGGGGAACGACGCCGCCGGCGCCCACGATGTCATTCGATACGAGAACAGCAGCATCGTGGTTCCGGACTGCCGTGCCAGTCGGACCATCAGCGAGCGGCCGTTCGCCAGATCCAGGGCGGGCGCGCCCGCGGTGCCGATGTAGAGGCTCGTGCTGCCCGTGATCGCCGGCAGCGCGCCCCCGGTGGTCATCACCATCGCGCCGCCGAGCGTGGCGCCCGTCGCCGACTCGAAGCCGTCCTGGGGCACCGTCGGCGCCGCGGGGAACGACGTGAGACCGAGCGGTGTGCCTGTCGGATCGACCAGGCCTGCGAAGTCGACCAGCCCGTCGAACGTCACGAAGTACGCCTGGCCGGCCTGCAGGACGATGTCCGGCTTGCTGAACCCCGCGATCAGCGGGACGCTGCCCGGCACGAGCGCGCGCGCCAGGTCGATGCTGGTGCCGTCGGCACCGACCAGCCGCGCCGACGCGCTGGCGGGCAGCGGTTCGGACGTGTTCAGGGTGAAGGAATCGAACGGGCTGGCCGGCACCAGTCCCGACAGGTGCAAGGTCGGCGGCGTGGTGTCCATGGTCCCCGACAGCCTGGCGGTGAACGCAATCATGATGCTGCAGTCGCCGCACGAGACCATCGCGACCCCGGCCGCGTTGCCGGTCAGCACGCCGTTGCTGACCGTCGCCTCGAGGGTGTCGTAGCGGACCTCCTGCGCGCCGCTGCACATCGTCGCGCTGGCGTCGCCCGCTTTGAATGCACCGGTCGACTGGAAGATTCGTCCGTCGCTGGTCGTGAGGGCGACGACCGCAGCGAATCCATTGCCCCCCGCGATCGCCACGCCGGCGTCGACGTCGATGACCAGCGTGAAGGTGTTCGACGGCGGCGGGATGTTTCCGTTGGCGACCGGGCTCAGCGCCGCGATCACGTCGAACGAATGCCGCCCCGGCCCGAGCACGTCGCCCGGCGTGAGGATGACGTTCCCTCCGTCGGGCCTCGCCTGCGTCCCCTTGCCGCATCCGCCGCCCCAGACCCCGGCCAGCAGGGTCATCGCCGCCACGAACGCGCATCTCCAGTTGCCGATCCGCCGCATCTGCGCGGGTGATTCTAGCAAGCGCGGTGCCGTCCCGGCAGGTCGCGGCGCGCCGGCAGACGTCGCCGGCGACCGCGACAATGCTGTCGTCTGGCCTCGAATGTTCGAGGCCCCGCGTTACTGCGACGGGAAGGCGTAGCTCGTCGTCGACCCCGGGTCGGCCCCACCGACGAAGAAGTAGTAGTCGGCCGAATAAGCGGCCGGCGTATCCGTTCCCGCAGTCGTCGAATCGCAGCCCGTGGCGGGGGCGACGCCGCCAGCGGTGTTCAGGCGCTGAACGAAGGTGATGTCGCTGAAGACGCCGTCGCCGCTCGTCGAGGAGATGCGCAGCAGAAGCCACGTGATCGAACCAGCCGCCGGCGCGTCGGCCTGCGCGACCTTCGTCCCATTCGCGACGCTGCCGTCGTTCGCCGTCCAGTTCGGTCCCGCACCGTGCGTTCCCACCTGGACGCCGTCCGCGTCGAACAGCTTCGCGTCTGGCGCCTTCAGCGTCCATGCATAGGTCGTCGCACCCGCGTCCGCGTCCGCCGCGCTGGCGGTGCACGTGTAGATCTGCGCTCCGACCGCGTGGGTGTGAACCTTGACCGTCGCCCCCGCCGGCACCGCGAGCGCCGCCGGTACCGTGGGCGGCGTCAGCCAGGCCGCCCCGCCCAGGCCACCTGCGGTGGCGCTGCCGCCAGACCCGCCGGTTGCGCCCCCACCCGCGCCCGCCGTCCATCCACTTCCGCCTGCCCCGTCACCTGCGGTGCCACCCGTGGCTGCCGATTGACGACTGCCGCACGCGCCCGCGAACAACAACGTCATGACGAATCCTGATCCGACGAACGTTTTCATGTCTCAGCCTCCTTGTTTGCTGCGTCCGACAAGGAGTACTGGCGTGCGCCGCCAGCGTTTCAGGCGGTGCAAACGTCCGCCCGCCCGCCCGGCGGAACTTTGTTGAAACGTTCTTCGACACCGAGCGTATTGCCTTCATGGCCTCGACGGCCGGCAGGCCCCCTTCGTCCGACGACGCAATCGCCAACCAGGCGATGGCTCGATATGCGGACGGTGACGCCTCCGCCTTTCCCATCCTTTACGACGCGATCGCTCCGCGCATCGAAGGGCTGGTCAGGCGCAGGACCCAGGACGCGTCGAAGGTAGATGACATCGTCCAGCAGACCTTCGAGCGCATTCATCGGGCGCGCGGCACCTTCATCCGCGGCTCGGACGTGCTTTCGTGGGCGTTCAAGATCGCACGCAACCTCTGCCTGGATTTCGGCACGCAGGGCTGGCGGGAACACGTGGTGGACCGCGACGACGCAGACGATCCCCTCGTGACGGCCGTCGCCGAGGTCGCCGACGCGGAGCGCGTGGCGATCGCCCGGCAGACGATCGCGCGGCTCGTGCGCGCCTTCCGGCGCCTGCCCGTGAATCAGCAGCTCGCGCTCGAGCTGGTGCGCCTGGAAGGTTTCTCGCTGGCCGCCGCGGCCGACAACCTGGGCGTCACGCTGCCCAGCCTCAACATGTCGCTGTTTCGCGGCGTGGCCGCCCTTCGCGCGGCGTTGGGGATCGCCGTCGTGGGCGGCTCCGGCCGCCGAGCGGGTTCGCTTTCTTCATTGGACAAGGAGCCGCTCCATGACGTCACCTGACCGCAGAAGTCGAATCCTCGCCTCCGTCACGCAGATGCCTGCGCCGACACGCGGCGAGCTGGTGCGCCGGCAAGCCTGGCTGGTGCTGGCAGGCATCGCCGGCGCGCTGACCCTGTTCGGCGTCGAAGGTGGCCTGCGCGCGACGGGCCGGCCGCCGTCGCTCGTCGCCTGGACCGCCCTCGGCACGTCGTGCTTCACGGGCATCGGAATGTGGTTCCTGTTTTCGCGCGGCCGTTCCGGGTTTCGGCGAGGCTGGGCGGTGCTGGGCCTCGCGACGCTCGTGCCCGCGGTCGCGTTCGTCTCTTGGCGGTACGGCCTCGGCAGCCTCTATCATCTGGCGGGTCCCTGGTCCGGCCGCGCGGGATACCGTTGCTTCGCGATGAGCGTCGCCACCGGCGCCATTCTGCTGGGCGCGACGCTGATGGCCTGGCGTCACGTCGACCCGATGACACCGCGGGCGACCGGAGCCGCGTTCGGCGCGGGCGCGGGCCTCGGCAGCGCGCTGCTCGTCGATCTCTGGTGCCCGGTCTCGTTCGTTCCTCACCTGCTCCTCGGACACGTGCTGCCGATCGCCGTCCTCGCGACGGTGGGCGCCTCCGTCGGCGGCCGCATCCTGGGCATGCGGCGCCGCTGAGCTCGCCCGCGCCGAACCGGTGCGGCGTTTCGGGACCCGTCGAGGGACCCGCGATATAGTCGTCGTCGGTGACGCAGCTCGTTCGGCGCTACGACATCGGCGGCCTGATCGCCGAGGGCGGGATGGCGGAGATCGTCGCCGCCAGCGCGGTGACCGAGGCGGGCGTGTCCAAGCGGGTGGCGCTCAAGCGGATCCGCACGGGGTCCAGCGGCGACCCGCAGTTCGTCGCGCGCTTCTTCGACGAGGTCCGGCTGGCCATGCAGCTGTCGCACGCGAACGTCGTGCAGGTGTTCGACTTCGGCCGCACCGAAGGGAACGAATTCTTTCTGGCGATGGAGTTTGTCGAGGGCGTCGACGTTCAGCGGCTCAGGCGGGCGGCGGGCGGCACGCGGCTGCCGCCCGCGGAGGCGCTGCACGTGGTCGCGCAGATGCTGCGCGGGCTGGACTACGCGCACCGGCGCACCGACACCGACGACCGCCCGCTGGGGATCGTCCACCTCGACGTCAAGCCGGCCAACGTGCTGGTGTCGTTCGAGGGCGAGGTGAAGCTGACCGACTTCGGCGTCGCGCGCTCGCGCGACGTGCGCCGCCCGATCGAAGGGATCAGCGGCACCATCCCGTTCATGTCGCCCGAGCAGACGCGGGGCGAGCCGCTCGATCTGCGTTCCGACGTGTTTTCGGCGGGCGTCGTGCTTTACACCCTGCTCGCGGGCGAGTGTCCGTTCGGCGAGGAGGACACGGGCGAGACGCTGTACGAGATCCAGCTCTGTCGCTACCGGCCGCCGGCCGGGCTCGATCGCGCGAGCGTCTTCGAGCCGCTGCTGCGGCGCGCGCTGGCGGCGCGGCCCGAGGACCGGTTTCCCAGCGCGGGCGCGTTCGCCGACGCGATCGACGAGCTGATGTTCGCGCAGGGCTGGCGCGGCGGCGCCGGCGCGTTGCGCGATCGGTTGCGCGCGGCTTTTCCGCACGAGCGCGAGCGGCTGAACATGCTGTTCGAGCCGGGCCGGCGACGCGAGGGGCTGGCGGTCTTGCCCGCCGCGAGCCCGCGCGAGGGGACGGTGCTGTCGCGGGTCGTGGCCGCGGCGCCCGCGGTGGCCGAGGCGCCCCGCCGGCAGACCGTCGTGGCGGCGGAGGCGCCGCCGCCGAGGCGCAGCGGGCGCGTACTGGGTGCAATCGGCGTCGCGGCCGCGCTGGGCGCTGCGGCGATCGTCTTCGCGGCAAAAGAGCGGCGACAGGAGGCGGTCGTGGCGGCGCCGAAGGTGACGACGTCCACCCCGACGGCTACGATCACATCGACGCCAGCGACAGTGGTAACGGACACGAAGGTCACAGACAGCGACGTCGATACGGACGCTCACCCCCTGGCCGTGCGGCCTGCGCGGGCCATCGCCATGGGCACCATCTCCGTCAACGCCAGCCCGTGGGCGACGGTCCACGTCAACGGCAAGCTGGCCGGAACGACGCCGATCCTTCATTTCCCGGTGCGGGCCGGACGCGCATCGGTGACGATCGAGAACCCGAAGCTGGGGCGCAAGCGCGTGGACGTGAAGATCGAGCCGAAGAAGGACACGCCGCTGATCGTCGACCTGCGCGCGGGAGCAGACGCAAAATGAGTGAGACCAAGCGGCCGCCGGAAGCGGCGACACGCGCGCTCGCCGGCCCGCGGACGCTCGCATTGCCGAAGGTGCGGCTCAAGGTGCTCAAGGGACCGGACAAGGGGACGGCGGTGACGCTGGAACAGGACGAGATCCTGATCGGCGGCGCCGACGGCGCGCACCTGCGCCTGACCGATCCGACCGTGTCGCGCAACCACTGCGCGATCCGGATGACGACGAAGGGTCCGCTGCTGCGCGATCTCGGATCGACGAACGGCAGCCGCATCGACGGCGTGGACGTGCGCGAGGCGTTCGTCCCGCGGGGCGCGACGCTGGATCTCGGGCACACGCAGGTCCGCTTCGAGACGCTGGACGAATCGGTCGAGGTGCCGCTGGCCGATTCCGAACGTTTCGGGCGGCTGTGGGGACGGTCGACGGCGATGCGGCGGCTGTTCGCGCTGGCGGGCCGGGTCGCCGCCTCGGACGTGACCGTGTTGATCGAGGGCGAGACCGGAACCGGCAAGGACGCGCTGTGCGAGGCGATTCACCAGGCGTCGACGCGCACGGCCGGGCCGCTGATCGTCGTCGACTGCGGCGCGGTCCCGCCCAACCTGTTCGAGTCCGAGCTGTTCGGCCACGAGCGCGGCTCGTTCACGGGCGCAGACCGCGCGCGCGCCGGCGCGTTCGAGGAAGCCGACGGCGGCACGCTGTTCCTCGACGAGATCGGCGAGCTACCGCTGCCGCTGCAGCCCAAGCTGCTGCGCGTCCTGGAGGCGCGCACGGTCACCCGCATCGGCTCCGCGCAGGCGCGCAAGATCAACGTCCGCGTCATCGCCGCGACCAACCGCGACCTGCGCGAGGAGGTCAACCGCGGCACGTTCCGGCAGGACCTCTATTTCCGGCTCGAGGTCGTGCGGCTGCGCGTGCCGCCGCTGCGCGAGCGGCCCGACGACATCCCGGTGCTGGTCGAGCACTTCCGCTCGCTCGCCAAACCGGGCGACGCCGCCCCGCCCTTCTCCGAGGAGACGATGCGCAGCTTCGTCGCCCACCCGTGGCCCGGCAACGTGCGCGAGCTGCGCAACGCCGTCGAGCGGCTGGCCGTGCTGAACGACGTCCCGTTCGCAACGCCCAGCGCGCCCGAGTCGGCCGGCGGCGAGGGCGTGCCGCCCATCGACGTGCGCATCCCGTTCAAGGACGCGAAGAACGCGCTGACCGACAGCTTCGAGCGCCGCTACGTCACCGCGATGCTGGAGTCGACCGGCGGCAACATCTCGGAGGCGGCCCGCCGCGCCGGCATCGACCGCGTCTACCTCCTGCGTCTGATGGGCCGCTACGGCCTGCGTAAGCCGCGCGAGTAGCGGCCCCTCTCCCTAACCCTCTCCCCGCTTCGCGGGGCGAGGGGACAAGATCTGACTCCCTCTCCCGCTTGCGGGAGAGGGTTGGGGAGAGGGCAAGCGCTCTCTGACTACCCGCAGGTCCCGGCGGCCGTCAGCGGCACGCACTCGTACGTCGGGCAGCAGGTCGTCGGGTCGGTGCCGGTCTGCTTCGAACCGCACTTGCACGTCGGCACGGCGCAGGCGGTGTTCGATGCTCCCGTGGTCGACGCGGGCGCCGAGCTGACGCACGTCGGGCAGTGGAAAGCCGGGCAGCAGCTGGTCGGATCGGTACCGTCGCTGATCGGCGTCGCTCCGTTCGGGCAGGCGATGGCGATCGCCGGGCAGGCGACCGGCTTTGTGGGGTCGCAGGTCGGTTTCGCCGGCACGCACTGGCCGGTGCACGTCTGGCCCGAGCAGTTCCCGTTCGCGTCGCACTTGCAGGTTGGATCGGTCGCCGGGCACGCGCAGGTCGGCGGCGGGGGCGGAACGCTGGTGCCGCCGTCCAAGGCCGGCGTCGGGCCACCCGATGGGCCGCCGCCCGTCGACGGGGCGCCGCCGGTGGTCGTCGTGCCTCCGTCTGCCGAGCCGCCACCGCCAGTCGTAGTCGTGCCGCCCGTGACGCACCCCCAGCCGCTGCAGCTCACCTGACACATCTGGCCGGTCGGGCAGTCCGCGTCGGCCTTGCAGCCGGTCTGGATGTTCGGGACGCAGACGCCGTAGCAGTCGGTCGGGCAGCTGGTCACTTCCCAGGCACAGTTGCCGGTCGTCGCATCGAGCAGGCAGCGGCCTGTCGGCCCGGCCGTCGTCCCGTCCGCGCAGACGCGGCTCGCGATGCCGAGCTGCGGACCGCACTTCGTCGGATCGCACGTCGCCGCGTTCGCGGTGGCGGGCGCGGGCGGCAGCCGGCAATTGGACAGGTCGCACTTCGAGTCGCTCGGGCACTGCGAGTCCGTCGTGCAGCTGCCGGTCGCAGGCTGGCAGGTGCAGGGACCGCCGCAGACGTCCTGGCCCGCGCAGACCACCTGCTCGCCGGCCTTGCAGTTCGGCGTCGTGCAGCCGCACGTGCGCGGGTCGACCGTCGTGCCGGTCGTCGGATCGACCGTCTTGTCGCACGGGCACTGATAGATCGGGCAGCAGTCGGTCGTCTGGCCGACGACGACGGGCTGCACGTTCGGTCCGCAGTACGGCAGCGCGAGCGTGCACGCGACGCCGGTCGCATCGTGGCGGGTGGGATCGCAGGTCGTGCCGTCGGGCTCGCAGCGGTAGGCCGGACAGCAGTCCTCGACGGCCGTCCCGATCCAGAGCTTCGTGCCGGCCGGACAGACCGGCGCCGGCGTCATCGGACACTTGGTCTGCTGGGCCGACTGGCAGAGCGGCTGGCAGGTGAAGTGCGGGCAGCAGTCGGACGAATAATCGATCACCGGCTCCTGACCGTTCGGGCACGCCGCCACGTTCACCGCCGGGCAGGCCTTGACCTGGTCGGCGGTGCAGGCGCTCGGCAGATCGTTGCGGAGGCGGGCCTGGACGTTCGTGCCCAGGTGCGACGTGTCCGCCGAGCAGCCGCCCACGGCGACCACGGCGCCGGCGGCGGTCAAAGCGCCCGCGGCCCTCAGGAAGACAATCAGGTATCGAGTTTTCATCTCGGGCTCCTGTCGGATAGAGAAAGGACGAAAGCTACGGCGCCTCCAGGAACAGCAAGGCCTGCGCCAGGGCGAAAACCCGCGCCGGCGCGCGGTTCGACGCGCCCCGCCGTCCGCCGCGCCTATTGACCGCCGTCAATAGCCCCTTGCCTCGAAGCAATGTCGGCGGCGCTCGGCAGCCCCTTGCAGAGGCAGCCGCCCTGGACCTGGTCGCAGACCACGTTGCCCGCGCCGCACAGGTCCGCGCAGGTGGATCCGGCGGGGAGAAAGAAGAACTCTTCCGGTGCGCCGCACGGCTCGTTCACCGTCACCGGGAGATCGAGCACGCCGCCGGCGTAGTCGCCGATCTTGCCGGTCCCCTGCGTCGTGCCCGAGAAGATCTTTCGCGCCGGACACTCGCCCGCGTTGCAGCTGGTCGCGGGGAAGACGCGCAGGCCCTCGAGCGTGATCGGCAGCGGCGTGTCCGGCGACAATTTGAACACCTCCTGCCCCACCGCCAGCTTCGCCACGTCGCACAGGTCGTTCAGCACGACGCCGACCTTGCTGCAATAGCTGCTGAAGTTGCCGGCGCCGGCCGTGAACTGCAGGTAGTTGACGCACTGGAGGCTGGTCTGCTGCGCGCAGCCGCCGGCGTCGGCGCCCGCGTCGGCGTCCGGCGGAAATTGCAGGCGCAGCTGCGCCTCCGGCTGTTTGCAGCCGCACGCGAGCAGCAACAGGATCATACCCAGTCGCTTCACGGCGGCACGAACCTGACCGACACGTCGTTGGAACGGGTCATGAAGTAGACGCCGGTCGCGGCCGCGGCCGCGGCGATGACGGCCAAGCCCGTCCACAAGTACCAGCGCGATCGACCGGCCGACGATGCGGTGACGATCGTGCCCGCCCGCCGGAAACGGAGCGGAGCCGCCGCGTCGCCTGCGCGGCACGTGACCGCGCCGGCGGCGTCGTGACCCTCGACGTAGTACTCGACGTCCCATTCGCCGTCGTTCGCGAGCAGCGACGGCAGCGAGCCGGCGAAACGTCCGCCGCCTCGCGCCTCCAGACCGAGGCGCAGGTAGTCCGCGCCACCTTTTCGGCGGACGAACGCGACCGCGCTGCCCAGGCCCGGATCACCGGCGCGGGCCTCCAGCGCGGGCAAGCCGCTCGGCGTCTCGATCGCCTGCGCTTCGAGCCGCCGCGTCCCCTCGACCAGCGTGCGCACCGCCGCCGACAGCTTGTCCAGCTCGGCCTCCAGCAACCGCGACGGCTCGACGGGTTTCAGCGCGTGCTCGGCGGCCGAGAAGACCAGCGCCTTCAGCGCGCGGCCGCCGCGATCGCGATCGAGCACGACGATCCAGCGCGCGTTCTCTTCGGCCGCCAGCGTGTCGAGCAGCAGCTGCTCCAGAAACCATTCGGGGTCGGCGGCGATGTGCTCGCGCAGCTGGTCGCGCAGTCCGTCGCGGCCCGCCGGCTCGAGGGTCACGGTGGTGCGCCGCTCCGTCGGACACCGGGCGAGATGGGGCGCGAAGCCGGGGCGCGTGACGGAAAGGAAGCACCGCCCCGGCGGCAACGCGAGCTTCGCCGGCGTCCGCCCTGCCAGCTGGCCGTTGACCTCGACCTCGGCGCCGGGCGGCTCGCTGGTCAGCTCGACGCTGCGGCGCGGGAGGGCCCGCGCGGCCGCCCGGGCCGCCTTGTAGGCCTGGCGGACGGCGGGCGGATATTCGGCCTCGTCGAGCTCGACGTCGACGGCCGCGTCGGCGGCGCGCGCGAACGCCGCCGACGCCCGCGCATCGCCGCGCGCCTGCGCGACGCGGCCCTCGAGCAGCTGCACGCGCACGTACGCCGTCTCGTGCCGCACCGACGGCGGCAGGCGATCGATGATCTTGCCGGCCTCGGCCAGACGCGCGGTCGCGTCGTCGAACTTGAGCGCGAGAAAGTCAGCCTCCGCGGCGCGCACCAGCCCATCGACGAGGCGCTCGTCGTCGGCGATCGCGCGGCTGGCGGGCGACGGCGGGAAGCGGCGCGCGACGGTGTCCGGGCTGATCGTCGCCAGCGACGCCCAGGCGAACGCGCGCTCGACCTGCGGCTCCAGCGCCGCCGCGCCCTTCGGGACGCAGACCACCACGCGCGGCGCCGTGCGCGCGGCGGGCTCACCGACCAGCGGCGCGACTCCCGTCCCCTCGCCCCGCGCCGCTCCGGTCCCCTCGCCCTGTACAGCTCCGGTCCCCTCGCCCCGCGCAGCGGGGAGAGGGTTAGGGTGAGGGGCCACCAACGGCACGACCGGCTCCGCGGCCGCCGCCGCAAGCAGAGTCATCGCCAGGGTCGCGACCGCGCTCATCGCCGCTCAGCCTGAGGCAAGACTTGGACCAACGTCGCACGACCCTGGGCCTCGGGTCCAGCCCTGCCCGGATCTTGATCCTGCTATTCGCGTTCTTAACGTCGGCATTCGCGTGAACGCCGAGCACCTGAACCCCGATCGACCCCGGCTCAGCAGCTGGGATGAGGTCATGAAGCTGGCAGACGCGCTGCACGGGTCGGTCAAGACAGCCTATTTGCTGTCGGCGCGCGCCGGGTTGCGGCCGGGCGAAACCGTGGCGCTGAAGTGGGGCGACGTCGATCTGGAGGCCCGGCAGATCACGGTCTCGCGGCGCGTCCCCTGGAGCGAGGTCGGGCCGACGATCGTCGTCGTGGCGCGGAAAGTGCCGATCGTCGAGCCGCTGGCCAGGCATCTGTCGGCGATCAGACCGATTCCCAGGATGGACAACGCGCTGGTCTGTCCGCCTTCGCGCCGCAAGAAGAAGAATGCGTCAGGCCCGCACACGGCCATGCACCTCGCGCCGAACACGATCCACGCGGAGCTGGCGCGCGCGTTCAAGACCACCGGCATCGCGCCGGGTGACTTCTACGATTACGGCCGTCATACGTTCGCGTCGCTGGCCGCGCTCGGGGGCGCGCCCGCGTGGCGCCTGCAGCAGGTGCTCGGCCACGCCGCCATCGAGCGGACCCTGCAGTACGTCAGCCTGCGCGAGCCGCAGCCAACGGGCGCCGGGCCCGCGCCGCTCTAGCGGCTGCCGACGGCAGCGCCCGGCCGCTCAGTGGCACTGCTGGTAGGTGTCGCAGGTCGTTCCGGATCCGGCCGGGCACTGCGTGCTCGTCTCGCACGCGGTCGGCTGGCAGAAGCCGCGGGCGTTGCAGTACTTGCCGCCGCCGCAGTTGGTCGCGGCGGTGCATGAAGGTCCGCAGACCCCGCGCGCAGTGTCGCATTTGGTCGTGCCCGTGCAGTCCGAGCTCGAGACGCACGACTGAACGCAGCGGCCGCCGCGGCAGACGCCGAACGAGCAGTCCGCGTCCACCGAGCACCTGTTCGCCGCCGTGCAACCGCGGTTCGTCCACCCCCAGTCGGTGTCTCCCGTGAACGCCGGCAGGCAGTCCTGGTCGGCCGCGCAATCCATGTACGTGTAACAGGGCGGCACCCGGCACTGGCGATCGTAACCGCTCGAGGCCGAGCCGGTGTTGGTGCCGTCGACGTAGTAGCAGGACTGACCGAGCGGGCAGTTGTACCAGCTGAGGCACGGCTGGCAGAACCCGTTCTTGTCGCAGTACCCGCCGGAGCAGTCCGCGTTGCGCGTGCAGTTCGGCGGGACGCACTGGCCGCTGCGGCAGCGCGCGACGCCCGTGCAGGTGCAGTACTGCGTGCCGGTCCCGCCCGTGCCACCCGTTCCAGTGGTGCCGCCAAGTCCCGTGGTGCCGGCGAGTCCGGTGGTTCCGGCGAGTCCCGTGGTCCCGGCGGACCCGGTGGTGCCGCCCCGCCCGACCGTGCCGCCGGCGGCCGTTCCGGCCGCCCCGCCCCGCCCGATCGAGCCGCCCGTCCCCGACTGCCCGCCCGCCCCGACGGAGCCGCTGCAGA
>DATFXS010000774.1:0-12029 GCA_035315605.1 Polyangia bacterium | reverse complement strand
ACGTGGTCCATGTAGCTGCGCCCGTAGCGTTCGTCCGGCGCGGTGACGAGGACGGCGTTCCAGGCCATCCCGGCGGCCCGGCGCGCGTGCGTGACGCCCGGACGGACGGCGCGACGGGAAAGCGTCTGCTCGCAGTGGGCGAGCTCGGTGTCCGCGGCGGCCAGCCATTCGGCGGCATCGAGCCGGTGGAGCCAGTGGCCCGGAGCGCTGCCGGGCACGTCAGGACCGCCAGGCGTCGACGACCAGCTCGGCGCGGGCGAGATCCTGCTCGGTGTCGATCTCGCGCCAGCCGCCGTCGACCAGGACGGCCCCGAGCGGCACGCCGCGCGCCGCCACCGCGTTCAGCCCGTCCGACAGGTACGCTTGCCGCAACGTCGCGGCGGCGCCGAACGGGGCCTCGAGCCCGCGCGCGAGCGCTTCCTTCCAGACAGCGCGCAGGGCCGCGGCGCCCTCCGGGGCGAAGCGCGCCAGCCCGGTGAATTCACCGGCGGCATCTTCGGCAGCGACCAGACGCTTGCCGACGCGCGTGACGGTTGCCGCGTCGCCGCTGCCGGCGACCCGCGCGAGCTCGGCTTCGCTCACCGGATGCAACGTCCGGCCGTCGTAGGCGTCGCGCCAGCGGCGATCGACGATCAACGCGACGGGCGCGTCGGCGGCGGCGACGCGACGGGCATGCTCGCGCGAGAAGACGATGTCCGAATACGAGAACAGGAAGCCGTCGTTCATCTCCGACTCGGCGTAGAACAGCGACGTCAGGATGTTGTTGTCGGCCCAGTCGGAGTTGTCGACGAAGCGCAGCGCCGGCCCGCCGTTCGCCGGTCCGGCGATCCGGTCGCCGAGGTACCCGCGCACGATCACGACCTCGTCGACGCCCGCCGCGGCCAGCGCGTCGAGCTGCCAGTGCAGGATCGGGCGCCCGCCGACCCGCACCATGCACTTCGGGATGCCGTCGGTCTCGACGCCGAGGCGCCGGCCGCGCCCCGCCGCGACGATGATCGCCTTCATCGCTTGCGTCCGAGGCCGCGCAGGATGCCGAGAAACGCGCGCGCGGCGTAGGCGGCGTTCATCACCAGGTACGCGTGCAGAAAGATGTCGATCCGGTTGACCAGCGCGACCAGCCAGATGTGGCTGGGGTAGTGGACGACGAACCGCCCGATCGCCTCGAGCAGCGCCAGCGGCGATCGGCGCGACGGCGTGGCGCGGTCCTCGAACCCTTCGCCGTAATCGCCGGTGCCGCGGCTGACCGCGGCGCCGGTCGCGGCCGCGTACTCGGGCCGGCGCACGAACGTCGTCAGGCTGATCGCCGCCGCGACGACGACGAGGCCGCCCAGGCCCTCGAGCAACCAGCGGGGATCGTGCGCGGGCATCCAGAGGCGCACCGCGATCGCGGCGATCAGCGCGAACGCCTTCAGCTCGTCCATCAGGAAGTCGAGGTGCGCGCCCACGGGAGACGACGTCCCCTTGAGGCGCGCCAGCTGGCCGTCGGCGCAGTCGAGGACGTAGGACAGCTCGATGATCGCGGCGCCGCCCACCAGGGCGCTCCAGCTCGGCCAGAAGGCGAGGAGGGCCGCGCCGGCCAGGAACACCGGCAGCGTCGCGAACGTCACCTGATTCGGCGTGATGCCGGTGCGCGCGAGCGGGACGACGACCAGCGCGGCGAGCGGGCGCGCCACCAGCCGGTTCCAGATGATGTCGTGCGGCTTCCGCGTGCGACGGTAGATGTCGACGGCCGCGCTCAACATCGCTGATTCGAGGGCCGCCGAGCGAGGCCCCGCCTTCTCAATGTGTCAGCAGGCCGACGAGCTGGTAGATGCCGATCAGGCAAGCGCCGAAGATGACGCCCACGCCGACGTAGGTCCAGATCGGCGTCTCGCGCTTCGGGGCGTGTGCCTTCTCGGTGGCCGCGGCGGCCGCGGGCGCGGGAACGGCCTTGGGCGCGCCGGTCGGCATCGGCGTCGAGGTGCGCTTGGGCTGCTCTTTCTCTTTTTCTTTTTCTTTCGGCGCCGGAGCGGCGCCGTAGCCGGAACGCGTGGCGGCGGGATCGTCCGCTGCCGTGGCGGAGACCTCCGGTCCCGGAACGGCCGTCTTGCGCGCGCCGGTCTTGGCGCGATCATCCGCGGCGGATGCGGCGGGGGGGGCAGCCGTCACGACGGGCGCGGGACTCGGCTGTGTCACCGGGGTGTACCCGGCGGCGCCGGGCGTCGGCACGCCGAAGATCGTCTTGGTGGCGCTCGCGCTCGATGCGCGAGCCGCAGCGATCGGCGCCGGTGTCGGGGTCGGCGCAACGCCCGGCGGCGTCGTCTTCGCCGGAGCGGGCGCGGCGGCCGGCGGTGGAGCGGCCGCCGCCGGCGGTGAAGCGGCGGCGGGCGGCGGCGAAGCCGCAGGCGCCGCTGGGCTGGACGCGGACGTCGTGCGCGCGGCCTTCGCGGCCTCGGCCGCGGCGCGCGCCTTGATGATCTCGGCGGCGGGCATGCCGAAGATCGTCTTGGTCGCGCTCGCCTGCCGCGCGGCCTGCGCCGACGGCGCGGGGGCCGGGACCTTGGCGGGCGCAGCGGCGGCCGCCTGCGGCTTCTTCGGCGCGACGGCGGGCAGCTTCAGCGGCTGGACGACGAGCCGGTAGTTGCCCGACGACCACTGCATCACCTCGGCGAGCCGTTCGGGCGCGTCGATGCCGCCGACGGTGACGGCGCCGATCTCGCCGCGCTTGTACTCGACGCGCGCGTTCTCGTTGCCGCGCCAGACCTCGATGGTGCAGGTGATGACGTAGTCCTCGCAGTAGCGCATCAGGTGGGCGAGGGCGCGGCTCTCCAGCGTGCCGGCGTCGGGGCCCGGGTAGGTCAGGTCGCCGTCCGCGGGGTTCGGCAGTCTCTGCTCGACGCGGAAGCGGGTCGGCTTGGCGGCGCGCAGCTTGTCCAGCGCATCGTCCGTCGACTTCCCGCTGTAAAGCGCGTCCGAGACGCCGCCCGCGAGCAAGTGGACCTCGCCGATGGCGGCGTCGCCCGAGGCGCCCAGCACCTCGACGCGCGCCGAGAGGGCGGGTCCGCTCAGGATCGCGATCAGATCGTCCAGATCCCCGCCGCTCCAGTCCTGCGCCGCCTTGGTGGGCGCGGCGGCGCCGTCGGCCGATTTGGGAAGCAATGGACCGCGGCAGATGGGGCAGACCAGCCCGGTGGCACCCTCGGGGGCGTCGAAGCTGAGCTGGCAGTTGCCGCACGAGACCTGCATTCGGTTCCTCCGGAATTACCTATCGCGTTTTTGGACTAGATCCGCGTATTTGTCCAGCCCCGGCATCAGCCACCGGTGCCGCCCGCAGCGCCGCCGCCAGCGCCGCCGTTTCCACCCGATCCCGCGCCTCCACCGGTACCCGCCGCACCCGTCGTGCCACCCGCGCCGCTGGCGACGTCGTCGTTGCCATCGGCGGCTGCGTCGTCCCCGGCGCCGTCGTCTGCGGCGCCGACGTCAGTGGTCTCCGAGGCGGTATCGGACGGGCGCACCTCGCGCACGGGCGCCTCGAATCCGGCGCCCGCATCGGGATCGCGGGAGATCCACATGTCCATCGGCGTCGAACCACCGCAACCGGCTGCGCCCGACGCGATCAGCGCGCAAAACGCGGCGACCAGCCCCTGCTGCAGTGTCGATCGCGGCGGCCCCATCGCGCGCATGCGGCACGGTATCAAGCGGTTCATCGGGGCGCAAGGACGCGCCTGAAAAGTGACGCGGTCGCGCGACCCTCTTGCCATGCGGTGATATGGTCCCCGCCATCATGATCAACGGTCTGGACACGCGCGCGTCGGCGAGGCGGGTCGTACGAGTCTGCGTGGGCGTTGGGCTGCTGCTGGGCGCGGTGTCGTGCGCCGAAAAAGCGCCGCCGCCCAAGACGGTCCAGGCGACCGCGCCGCTGACGACGCCGATCGCCACCGGCGTGGCGGCCGGGCCGGCGCTCCAGTTCCTGGCGGCCGGGCCCGCGCGGCCCTACCTGCTCGGCACGGTCAGCATCAGCTCCGTCGATCGCCTGCTGGGCAACGGCACCAAGCTGGTCGGACAGGCGATGCCGCTGCCGATGGACGCGGCCGGCCTCCGCGACATGATCCTGTCGCAGGCCGGCCTGCCGCCCGAGGTCTCCGCGAACATCGACTTCGCCAGCCCGAGCGCGGCCGCGTTCATCGCCATCGAGGGCAAGGGGAAGAGCGGGTCGGTGATCGCCGTGCCGGCGCGCGGGCCCGCCGAGGCGCAGAAGATCATCGACGCGCTCGGAAAGAAAATCACGACGCGCGGCGAGGCGACGCTGGTCGAAGGAAACACGGGCGGCCGCGGCTGGCTGTACCGGTCCGGCAACGTCGTCGTGCTGAGCGACGAAGTCGAGGCCCTGTCGCGGGGCGCGATGCTGACCCTGGAGGCGCGGCGGACCAGCGCCGAAGACGTCGTGGGCGTGATGTATCCGGAGGCGATCGCCCGCGCGAACGGCACCGACGTCAAGACGGCCGTCGACAAGTTCTTGAACGAGATGCAGAGGCAGGCGCGCAGCTCAGACGCCTCGAGCATGGGCGACGCGGCCGCGAACGAGCGGGCGATGCAGGCGATCGGCGAGTGTCTGCTGCTCGGCGGTGACGCCTCGAGCATCGAGGCCGGCCTGGTATCGGATCCGGCGCGCGGCCTGATCATCCGGGCGCGGTTCAACGCCCGCGCGGGAACGAAGCTGGAGACGATCGCGAAGGACATGAAGCCGTTTCGGCTCGACCCGGCGGTCGCCACCACCGGCGCGAGCGGCCGTGTCCTGGTCGGCGCCAGCAGCGTGGGCCCGTTCACGCGCGGGATCCTGGAGGCGTACCGGGCTCGCCTGGCCGCCGACAAGCAGAAGGGGGCGAGCGCGGCGCTCGCCTACTACGACGCCGTGCTGGCGGCGCTGGCGGGTCAGCAGTCGACGAGCCTGTCGCTCAACAAGGAGGCGCCGTATCTGAGCGGCGCCGTCGCGATCCCGCTCAAGGACGCCGCCACCGCAGGCAAGGTCGGCGCGTCGCTGGCGGCGCTGGACGCGGGCGCGGCTTCGGCGCTGCTGCGCTCGCAGATCGACCCGGCGGTGTTCGACTGGACGGTGAAGAAGGAGACGGTCGGGAAGCTCAAGACCCAGCACTTTCGGCTGAAAGGGAAGAAGAAGCCGGCCGCCGATGCCAGCGCGCTGACCAAGCGGCTGCTCGGTCAGACGCTCGACGTCTATTTCGCGGTCGCCGACACGCGGCTGCTGGTGACGCTGGGCAACGACGCGCGCGCGCGCCTGATCGCGATCGCGTCCGGCAAGGCGCCCGCCGAGGTGAACAAGGCGGTGACGGAGGCCCAGGCTGCCGCCGCCGCGCGCGATCTGTTCTATTACATCGACGTGGCGCCGTTGCTGGGCGTCATCGGCGCGCTGTCCGAGGAGCAGCGGGTGGCGGCGCTGGCCCACGGGGGGGGAACCCCGATTCCCGTCATCGTCACGGCGGGCGGCGACGGCGTGGGCAAGCTCTGGACGATGGACCTGACCGTCCCGGTGGCCGCGTTCACGGGCATCGGCTCGCTGATCGCCGCCGGCATGGCGGGGCAGTAGCTAAAGCGCGCCGAGCAGCGACCGGACTTCGATCTCGGCGGGCTTGCCGCGGGGCGTGTAGCTGGTGGTGCCGAGGCCGCCGTAGCCGTACCAGTTCCAGATGTAGACGCCGTCGAGCACCGCGGCCGTCGACCAGACGCGGCGGAACGACGCGAAGGCGCGGCGCTGCTCGTCGATGTCGGGTGTGCCGCCCGGGCCCTCGTCCCACGGCGCGGCCGTCACGCCCTTGCGCGATCGGTACCCGAGTTCGGTGAACAGGAACGGGCGCGTCCGTCCGATGCGCCACGCCTCGATTTCGCGTCGCGCCCGCCGCCAGCCCGCGTCCAGCGTCGCGTCGTCGGCGGGGGCCGTCGCCTCGCGCAGGTTGAAGTATCCGGAGATCCCTTCCTCGTCGACCAGGTCGAACAGGGCGGTCGACCGGTAATGATCCCAGTTGGCGGAGTAGACCAGCTTGCCCGGGAAGACGGCGCGGGTGCGGTCGACGACCGGGCGCCAATGATCCAGGTCATCCTCCAGCGACGACAGCTCGCTGCCGACGACCAGGCGGGCGGCGCCCGTGACCGCGCCGATGGCGCCCAGCTCGCCCAGCAGATCGCCGTACCGCTTGAACCAGGCGTCGCGATCGCGCGGCGCCAGCGTGCCGCGCCACTGCCCCGGGCCGGGCGCCGACAGCCGCACGATCGGGAACAGCATCACCTGCATGCCGTCGCGCTTGGCCGCGCGCGACACCTCCGCCACCGTCGCCAGCGTCGGGGACAGGCGGGTGTGAAGGCCGATGTCGTGGGTGGTGGCGTCGGTCTGGTAGAGCGGCACCACCAGCGCGATGTGCGTCGCGCCGACCGCCACGATCTCCGCCAGCAGCGGGTTGTACGAGAAGCTGACGTCCTCCGCGAACAGGCCCAGCGCGACGCCGCGCTGCCGATCGGCGGGTGGGGACGGAGGCGGCGGCGGCACGAAGGGCAGGTCGGCCGGCAGCTCGGTCGTGCCGGGCGCGCGCGGATGGGCGGGCGGGGCCGGCTGATTGGACGGCGCGGACGCGAACAGCGCCAACGCGAGAGCCGCCGCGGCTCGCGTCATGACGGCTGCACCGACGGCGCCGCTCGCACCAGCGCCTCTTTGAGCAATCCGATCTTGTTGCGCGCCGCGAGGATCTGCTGGCGCAGGGAATCGACCTTGCGAGACAGATCTTCGAAGTCGGCGCGGCGCGCCTCGCCGGCCAGCTGCTCGCCGCTGGCGAGCACGGCGGTCATCTTCTCTTGTAGCTCGTCGAGGCCCGCCAGCAGCGCGCCGTCCTTCACCATCTCGTCAGGGGTGCGCTTCCTCGAGGCCAGCTGCTGCGCCGAGGCGTTCAGCCCGGCCGCCTCCTTGCCGATCGCCTCGAATCCGCGCATCAGCAGGGCGAGCACCTCGCTGCGCGCCTTGATCTCGAGCGCGCGCAACCGGACGGCCTCGGCTTGCGACTGCTGCGAATCGCGCGCGCTGTTCAGCGCGGCCATCAGGGCCTGCGCGTGCGCCTGCAGCTCCTCCTCGCAGCCCGCGACCTCCTTCAGCGCCTCGGCCGCGCGCTCCAGGTTGCGCTGCGAATCCAGCGTCCCCTTGCGGAGGCCGTCCGCCAGGGCAGCGAAGCGCCGCAAAGTCTCGTCGAACGCGCCGGCCGCGATCAGCAGCGGCGAATCGGACGGCGGGGACTTCGCCCTGGCGGCCATCACCGCGTGCAGTCCTTCCCGGCGTTGCGCTTGGTGAGGTCCTCGACGAGCGGCGCGTAGAACGCCATCAGCGCGCGCGGCGAGATCGGCTCCCCGGTCGCGTCCTTGATCACCTTGCGCCAGTCGCGGGTCGCGCCCACCGACAGGATCCCCTTCAGGAACGCGCCGACGTCCTTGTTGCCGGAGTAGTCGCAGGCGCGGACGTCCTGCTTGAGGATCTTCGTGCAGATGTGATCGTGGAGCTGGAACTTGATCAGCGTCGCCAGCGCGTAGTCGTAGTACTCGGCGGGGTCGTCGTTGATGTGCGTCTTGGTGCAGGCGTCGCACAGCGCCGGGTCGCGCCCGCCGGGCGGCACCACGCCCTGAAACTCCGCGACGTAGTCCCACCACTTGCCTTGCCAGTCCGCCGGCGGCAGATCGGTCTCGTAGAGATCGTGCTCGAAGTGGCTCATGGTGCCGGCCGACCAGGGCAGAAAGACGATCGAATCCAGCGCCGACTGCAGCAGCCAGCCGGCGGCGTCCGGGGCCTTGCCCTCGGGTATGACGCCGATCTTGGTCAGGTAGGGCGTCTGCTGGCTTGCCAGCTTGGCCAGCTCGCCGATCGCTTCGTGGAAGGCGCGGTTGGCGCCTTCGCGCAGAAAAAAGGGCACGCCGGGCCGACTGTAGGCGAGGAAGTAATAGATGTGGCCGAGCTCGTGGTGGGCGGTTCCGAACCACTGCTCGTTCGCCTCGACGCTCATCAGCGAGCGCACGTCGCGATCGTGATCGATGTGCCACGCGGACGCATGGCTGTTCTTCTTGCGCGGCACGCCGGGTGGAACGGGGTAGAGGTCCGAGCGCTCCCAGAACGACGGCGGCAACTTTTCGAACCCGAGCGACGTGTAGAAGGTCTCCGCGCTGCGCACGATGTTCTCGGGCGACGATCCTTTGAACAGCGGGTCGAGGCTGGCAGACTCGACGAGCCCCGGCCAGCTCTGCGCCCAGCGGTTGCCGATCCAGTGCGCCGGGATCAGCTTCGGCGCGCGCTGCTTGTAGCGCGCCGCCAGCTGGTTCTTCGCCCAGCAGTGCAGCCCGTCGTAAAGCGGCTTGGTCGTCGCCAGCGTGTCGTCGAGCAGCTTCATCATCTCGTCGACGGTCATGCCGTAGTCCGCCACCTTGAGGGCGAAGAACGAGTGGTAGCCCATCTCCTTAGCGACCTGGTTGCGCAGCTTGACCAGCTCGATGAGGCCTGGCTTCAGCGGCCGGCCGATCTCCTTGGACACCGTCCAGATGCGCTGGCGCTCGCCGAGGTCGCGCGACTTCTTCAGGACGTCGTCGATGTCGTTGGCGCTGACCGGCTTGGCGCAGCTCTGCCCCTTGGGCTGCAGGCAGAAGGTGTAGCCGTCGAGGATCGCCGACTGCTTGCTCTCCAGCTCGACCCGCTTGGCGACCACGTCGGGGATCGTCCCCGGATTCTCGGCGGCGGCGAGCAGCAGCTTGCGCAGCTGGCGGACCGTCGGCTCGTCGAGCTGTTTTTCGTTCTTGAGGAACGCCTTGGTCTGGTCGATGACGGACGTCGAGCCGATCGCCGCCGCCAGCGTCTTGTCGGCGCCGGTCCGCTGGGCGACGTGCTCCGGCGTGACGTCGGTCGCGGCGGCCCAGTCGGCCAGCGAGGCGCTGGTCGACACCGGGACCAGCACTCCCGACAACGTCGACAGGAACGCGTCGGCGTCCTTCTGGACGGGGCCCTTCTTGACCGCCTTGGCCGGCTTGCCGGATTCGGAGGGACCGGCCGCCGCCGCCGCGAACGCGATACCGGCCGAAAGGCAGGCAACCAGGATGCCGGCCTGTCGAATCGAAGGTCGCATGCGGAGAACCTACCTCAATCCCCGACGGGATTGCTGCCTGACATCCACATCTGGTCTTGTGGACGGGGAGTGCGCATGGTAACCGAACGTCCTCGGATGAGTCGCTCCTGCCCGATCTTCCTCTTCGCCGGTGTCGTCGCGCTCGCGGTGTCGGGCGTGGCGTGCAAGCAGGGCAACGGTGATCGCTGCGAGGTGACCACCGACTGCTCGGACGGTCTGATCTGCATCGGCGGACAGGGCGCCGGTTCGAACGGGAAGTGCGGGCCGGCCAGCACGACTGGAACCGGCGGCGCAGGCGGCAGCGGCGGGGTTTCTGGAAGCGGCGGCGGTGGTGCCGGAGGTGGCGGCGGGTCGGGTGGAACCGGCGGCGCTGCGGGCAGCGGCGGGACAGGCGGCACGGACGACGGGGGCGCCTCGGACGCCGCCGGCGATTCTGCCGCCGATTAGCGAGCGCCCCTCACCCTAACCCTCTCCCCGCTTCGCGGGGCGAGGGGATCGGATCCTACTGCGCCTCGAACTTCACGTCCGAGATCTCGTACTCGCGCATTCCCTTGCCGGTCTTGAGCGACACGGCGTCGCCGCGCTCGCGGCCGATCATGGCGCGCGCCAGCGGCGCCGAGATGGCGATGCGGGCGGCCTTGATGTCGGCCTCGTAGTCGCCGACGATCGTGTAGGTCACCTCCTCGCCGCTGTCCGTGTCCGTCAGTTTCACGGTCGCGCCGAACACGACCTTGCTGCCCGAAAGCTTGGCGGGATCGATCACCTCGGCCTGCGCGATGATCGCCTCCAGCTCGCGCGAGCGGCCTTCGATGAAGCTCTGTCGTTCCTTGGCGGCGTGGTACTCGGCGTTCTCTTTCAGATCGCCGTGAGCGCGCGCCTCCTCGATGTCGCGCACGTTCTTGGGGCGCTCGACCTCGCGAAGCCGCTTCAGCTCGTCCTTCAAACTCTGAACGCCCCGGGGCGTCATCGGGAACTTAGCCATGCTGGTACTCCTGCAACGAACGGACGGTCGTCTTGCCCGCGCGCAGATCGGCGATGGCGCCGACGGCCGCGCGCGCCGCAGACAGGGTCGTGTAGTACGGAATGCCCTTGAGCAGCGTGTTCCGGCGGATCGGGAACGAATCCTTGATCGCCTCCGCGCCCGAGGTCGTGTTGATCACCAGGTGGACGCCGCCGTCGAGGATGCGATCCACGATGTGGGGGCGACCCTCGCGCACCTTGTTGATGCGTTTCACGTCCAGCCCCTTGCCGGTCAGGAAGGTGTGGGTGCCCACGGTGGCGAGCACCTCGAACCCGAGATCGATCAGCGCCTTCGCGACCTGGATGGCGCCCGCCTTGTCGCTGTCCTGTACGGACAGGAACGCCGTGCCCGCCGTGGGCAGCTTGGTGCCGGCGCCGATCTGACTCTTGCCGAAGGCGGTCGCGAAGGTCGTCGCGATGCCCATCACCTCGCCGGTCGAGCGCATCTCGGGGCCGAGGATGGTGTCGACGCCCGCGAACTTCGCGAACGGGAACACCGCCTCCTTGACGGCGACGTGCTTGGGCGTGACCTCCTTGATGCCCATCTCCTTCAAGGTCTTGCCGGCCGCGATGCGCGCCGCGACCTTCGCCAGCGGCACGCCGGTCACCTTCGAGACGAACGGCACCGTGCGCGACGCGCGCGGGTTGACCTCGAGGATGAAGATGCCGCGCCCGTCGCGCGGCACCGCGAACTGCACGTTCATCAGGCCCCGCACGTCGAGCTCGCGCGCCAGCGCGCGCGCCTGGGTCTTGATCGCCTCCACCGTCTCGGCGGACAGCGAGTGGGGCGGCAGGCAGCAGGCGGAGTCGCCCGAATGGATGCCCGCCTCCTCGATGTGCTCCATCACGCCGCCGACCACGACGTCCTTGCCGTCGGCGACGACGTCGACGTCGACCTCGATCGCGTCGGGCAGGAATTGATCGATCAGGATCGGCGCGTCTTGCTCGCCGGCGCGTGACGCCAGGCTCTCGCGGCGCGACGCCTCCATGGCGGTCATCACGAACTGCGCCAGCCCCGACGGATCGTGGACGATCTCCATCGCACGGCCCCCCAGGACGTACGACGGGCGGACCATCACCGGGTAGCCGATCCGCTCTGCGATCTCGCGCGCCTCTTCCAGGCCGCGGGCGGTCCCCCAGGCGGGCGCGCGCAAATTCAGCTTCTTCAGCAGCTCGCCGAAGCGGCGCCGATCCTCGGCGCGGTCGATGGCGTCGGCGCTGGTACCGAGCAGCTTGACGCCCGCGTTCATCAGCGGGACGGCGAGCCGCAGCGGCGTCTGGCCGCCGAACTGGACGATCACGCCTTCCGGCTTCTCGGCGTCGATGATCTCCAAGACGTCTTCGCGCGTGAGCGGTTCGAAGAACAACCGGTCGGACGTGTCGTAGTCGGTCGACACCGTCTCGGGGTTGCAGTTGACCATGATGGTCTCGAAGCCGTCCTCGCGCAGCGCCTGGACGGCGTGCACGCAGCAGTAGTCGAACTCGATCCCCTGGCCGATCCGGTTGGGCCCGCCGCCCAGGATGACGATCTTCTTCTTGTCCGTCGGGCGCCCCTCGCTCTCCACGATCAGGCCGGCCGCGGCCTTCTCCTCGAAGCCGATCTCGTAGGTCGAATAGAGGTATGGCGTCTGGGCCTCGAATTCGGCGGCGCAGGTGTCGACCCGCTTGAACACCGGACGGATGCCGAACTTGAGGCGCGCCTGGCGCACCTGCTCCTCGCTGGTGTTGCACAGCTTCATCAGACGCCGATCCGACATGCCGAGCTGCTTGCGCCGCGCCAGCGCCGCCGCGTCCTCCAGCACCGCGGCGCCGCGCTTCGCGCCGTCGATGCGGACCGCCTCGTCCTCGTCGATCATCTGTTTCAGATTGCGCAGG
>DATFXS010000773.1:0-4055 GCA_035315605.1 Polyangia bacterium | reverse complement strand
CCGGGCGCAAGGAAAACAAGATGGGGCAGCGCGCCTCGAACACGACCGACGTGATCTTCGAGGACGTCAAGCTGCCGAAGACCGCGCTGGTCGGCCCCGAAGACGGTGGCTTCAAGATCGCGATGCGCACGTTCGACAAGTCGCGCCCGTGGATCGCGGCGACCGCTGCCGGCGTGATCCGGCGCGCGCTCGACGAGAGCCGCGCGTACGCGCTCGAGCGCAAGACGTTCGGTGTGCCGATCGCGCAGCATCAGGCGGTGCAGTTCATGCTCGCCGAGATGGCGATCGCCTACGAGGCGACGCGCCTGCTCTGCCACAAGGCCGCCGCCGGCATCGACAGCGGCAAGCCGGACAGCATCGTGTCCAGCTACGCGAAGGCCTACGGCGCCGATGCCGCCATGCGCGTGGCGACCGACGCCGTCCAGATCTTCGGCGGCTACGGCTACACGAAGGAGTATCCGGTCGAGAAGTTGATGCGCGACGCGAAGCTGCTGCAGATCTACGAAGGGACCAGCCAGATCCAGCGCATGGTGATCGCGCGCAACGTTCTGGGCGGTTAGTTTGACCGTGTCCAGCCGCGCGTGTTACTGGGGCGACCCGTGAAGCTGTCGCTGGTCATCCCGGTCTACAACGAGCTGCCGACCCTGCGCGAGATCGTGTCGCGCATCGCGGCGGTCGATCTGGACAAGGAGCTGGTGTTCGTCGACGACATGTCGGCCGACGGCAGCCGCGAGCTTCTGACCCAGCTGCGCGATCAGGGCCTGGAACGCTGGCTGTCGGCCCACGACAAGCAGCGCCCGCGACTGCGCACCAACGAGGTGCAGGTGCTGCTGCAGCCCCAGAACATGGGCAAGGGCGCGGCCCTGCGCGCGGGGTTCGCCGCCGCGACCGGCGACATCGTCGCCATCCAGGACGCCGACCTCGAATACGACCCCCAGGATCTCCCACGTGTGATCCAGCCGATCGTCGACGGCATCGCCGACGTGACGTTCGGCTCGCGCTTCATCGGCACGCCCCGCCGCGCGCTCTTCTTCTGGCACCAGATGCTGAACAACGCGCTGACGCTGCTGTCGAACATGTTCAACGACCTCAACATCACGGACATGGAGACCTGCTACAAGGCGTTCCGCCGCGACATCATCAAGTCGATCACCGTCGAGGAGAATCGGTTCGGCATCGAACCGGAGCTGACGGCCAAGGTCGCCAAGATGCCCGGCCTCCGGATCTACGAGGTGCCGGTCAGCTACCACGGCCGGACGTACGACGAGGGCAAGAAGATCGGCTGGAAGGACGGCGTCCGCGCGATCTACTGCATCGTCAAGTACGGCGTGCGCCGGCGAAGCGGGTAGCGACGCCTTGGCCGGCCGCGCGCGGCGACTACGGCATCTCGTAGTGAGCGTAGGCGCTGCGGACCGTGAAGCTGCCGGCCAAGGTCGGCCAGCCGACGGTGGTGCCCATCGGATTCACCGCCGTCATGAACAGCTCGTAGGACGTGCCGGAGCCGTGGACGACGTTGGCGGGGATCGTCAGCTTGACGATTCCCGGCGTACCGCTGGTCTGAACACAGGGAATGCTCAGGTCATAGGAGCCAAAACTGTCGAAGAGCCCGTACAGGCAAACCTTCATCTCGGCCGCGGCCGAGTCGTTGACCCAGACGTCGACACCCGTGATGGTGGCGCCGGCAGGGACGTGGACAGGACTGGTCAAGCCGCCCGCGGTCCCGTCGGTGATGTAGGCGCCACCCGGTCCGCTCCCGCACGTCCAGCCGACATTCCCGAAAGATGGGCCGAACTCGCACTCGGTGATCACCGCCGTCTGCTTTCGCAAACGATCGATCTCGGCGGCGATGGTCGACATGTTCGCGTTCACCTGGGTGGCGTCGGCGACGGTGCCGTTGGAGAACACGAACGGTACCGTGAAGGTGGTGGCGCGAACGACGGCCGCCGGCAGCAGCGCGGCGCCGATTCCCGTGATCCAGGGGAGCCAGCGCGGCGCGCGCTGGCGCTTGCCGAGCCGGTAGCCGATCACCAGCAGCAACAACGAAAGCAGCAGCAGCGCCAGGCCCGACAGCGCCGGGACCGAGGCTGACGCCCGTCCCCAGATCAACTGACCCCAGTTTTGTCCCCACATGGCGGTCCCGTGCTGCAAGGCGCAGGCCCGCTCCACCGGTCGCGGCGCCGCCACAATGCCGCCATCCGGCCGGCAAACACTTTCGGAAACCGGAATCGGTCTCCGGAGATCGGAGGCTACAGCCGGCCGAGCGTGCCGCCCCAGATCGCCGCGCCGCCGAGATCCTCCTCGATGCGAAGCAGGCGGTTGTACTTCGCGACGCGCTCCGAGCGCGCCAGCGAGCCGGTCTTGATCTGCCCGGAGCGCACCGCCACCGCCAGATCGGCGATGAAGGTGTCCTCGGTCTCTCCCGATCGGTGCGAGATGATCGTCGTCCAGCCGACCCGGTGGGCCATCTCGACCGACTCCAGCGTCTCGGTCAGGGTCCCGATCTGGTTCACCTTCACGAGCACGCTGTTGGCGGCGCCCTTGGCGATCCCCTGCTTGATGCGCTCGGTGTTGGTGACGAACAGGTCGTCGCCGACCAGCTGGACGCGCTTGCCCAGCGCCTGCGTCAGCGCCACCCAGCCGTCCCAGTCGTCCTCGGCCATGCCGTCCTCGATCGACACGATCGGGAACGACTCGCACAGCTTCCGGTAGAAATCGACCATCCCCTTGCCGTCCAGCTCCTTCCCCTCGCCTTCCAGCTTGTAGGTCTTGCTGGACTTATCCCAGAGCTCGCTCGACGCGACGTCCAGGGCGACGGCGACGTCCTTGCCCGCCTTGTAGCCGGCCTTCTCGATCGCCTCGATGATGACGCCCAGCGCGGCTTCGGCGCCGGGCAGATCGGGCGCGAAGCCGCCCTCGTCGCCGACGCCGGTCGACGCCTTGCGATCGTGGAGCAGCTTCTTGAGCGTGTGGAACACCTCGGCGCCGGCGCGCAGCGCCTCCGTGAAGTTCGGCAGCCCCTTGGGGACGATCATGAACTCCTGGAAGTCGAGCGAGTTGTCCGCGTGCGCGCCGCCGTTGACGATGTTCATCAGCGGCACGGGCAGCACGCGGGCCGCCGGCCCGCCCAGATACTTGTACAGCGGCAGGCCGAGCTCGGCCGCCGCCGCGCGCGCCGCCGCCATCGAAACGCCCAGCATCGCGTTGGCGCCGACCTTGCCCTTGTTCGGCGTGCCGTCGACGGCCAGCATCGCGCCGTCCAGCCCCGCCTGATCGAACGCGTCGCGGCCGACCACGATCGGCCCGAGCATCTTGGCGACGTTGTCGCACGCCTTGCGGACGCCCTTGCCGAGGTAACGCTTCTTGTCGCCGTCGCGCAGCTCCAGCGCCTCGTGCTCGCCGGTCGACGCGCCCGACGGCACCGCGGCGGTCCCGACCGTGCCCGATTCCAGCGTGACGTCGACCTCGACGGTCGGATTGCCACGCGAATCCAGGATCTCGCGGGCCAGGACGCTCTCGATGACGGCTTTCTGCGTGAATCTCATGGGGCGGGTTTCTACCGGGTCCCGCCCGCGGACGCCATCAGAAAACGGCGTGCGTCATTTCACCGGGCGTCGGGGGATGATCATCGTCGGGTAGGCAATCTGCACGGTCTCGTTGGCCTGGTTGTAGGTCACGAGACGCATCTTCATGATGCCGATCTCCGGCCGCGACTTCGAGGGCCGCAGCTCGATCACCTCGCTCTCGGCGTGCAGCACGTCGCCGGCGCGGACCGGGCGCGGCCAGCTCAGGTCCGATCCGCCCGCCCCGATGTAGCCGGTGGCGGGCTTGACGTCGCTGTCGACGAACAGGCGCATCGTCATGGCGGCGGTGTGCCAGCCGCTGGCGACCAGGCCCTTGAAGAACGTGTGGCGCGCCGCTTCCTCGTCGACGTGAAACGGCTGCGGGTCGAACTCCCGGGCGAACGACTTGATTCGCTCGGCGGTGACCTCGATGGTCCCGGACCCGAACTTCTGACCGACGGCAAAGTCCTCGAAATAGCGTTCCGGCATGCGGCA
>DATFXS010000772.1:0-2101 GCA_035315605.1 Polyangia bacterium | reverse complement strand
GCGGGCGGCGCGTCGGGAGCGGGCGGCCTGGCGGGGCGCGGCGGCAGCGCCGGGACCGGCGGCGTTTCCGGGCGGGGCGGGGGCAACGCCGGGACCGGCGGGAGCGCGGGTGGCAGCGGGGGCTCCACCGGCGGCGGCTCGACGCCGGCGCCGAGCTGGCTGCCGTCGCTGTCCGTCGTCTATCTGTTCGACCGCGCGGCTCCCAATCTCGGCGCCGAGGCGCACGGGACGACCGCTCTCGACCTGACGCCGGGGAGGCTGGACAGCAGCGTTCCGCCCCCGGCCCAGGACACCACCGCGATCGAGGGGACCGCCGCGAAGTTCGCGGGGACGCTGAACATGCCGTCGTTCTTCACGAGCATGGGAACGTCGCTGCCCAGCGTCTTCCAGACCGGGCCGAACAACAGCTGGACGACGGGCGGATGGTTTCGCATCACCGCCTCGAACGCCGAGCAGTGGCTCATCCACGACGAGGGCCCCACCAACTTCGAGCAAGGCGGCTTCTACTTCTACCTCTCGCAGGCGGCGGGCACGCTGAGCGCCCGCACGGCCTACGCCTATTGCCGGGTCGGGACGCAAGAGTCGACCGGCAACTTCAAAGAGGTCGCGACGGACAACATCTACGGCGTCGGCAAACTCGGATTTGACAAGGTGGCCAGCAACGGATGGATCCACCTCGTCTGCCGCTACGACGCCAAGGCGAACGACCTGGCGATCTTCGCCGGCGGCGACTGGCAGGCGAGCGAGTCGAACTCGTCGGCTGACGTGACGTCCGGGCCGGGGCCCTTCATGCTCGGTTGCAACGAACGCGACTACTGCTCGTTCCTCGGCAACATGGACGAGGTCTTCTTCACGCAGAGCGCGCTCAGCGACGCCGACGTCAAGCGGATCTGGGCGTGTGGCATCGACGGATCTCGCTGCAGCTGCAACGGACCGGACTGGGCGAACTGCGGCTACGAGCAGGCGAGCGGCTGCGACATCCTTCCGCACTGCGACGCGAATCCATGAGCGGGCCGGCGTTTGCCGCGCGCCTGGACAGCGGTTACCGTTGGGACTCGATGGAGGACGCTTCCGCGGAGCGGATCCTGGCCGGCAAGTACCGCCTCGTCCATCAGCTGGGCAAGGGAGGCATGGGGTCGGTCTGGCTGGCCCACCACCTGACGTTGCAGTCGCCGGTCGCGATCAAGCTGATCGAGCCCGAGATCTCCAGCAATCCCGACGCGCTGGCGCGCTTCATGCGCGAGGCGCGGGCCGCGGCGGCGCTGCGCAGCCCGCACGTCGTCCAGATCCTCGACCACGGCGTCGACGGGGCGACGCCCTACATCGCGATGGAGCTCCTCGAGGGCGAATCGCTCGCCGAGCGGCTGCGCAAGGTGGGGCGGCTGTCGCCCGAGGACACGGCGCGCATCGTGACCCACACGGCGCGGGCGGTGTCGCGCGCGCACGAGGTCGGCGTGGTCCACCGCGACCTCAAGCCCGACAACATCTTCCTGATCGAAAACGAGGAGGAAGAGCTCGCGAAGGTGCTCGACTTCGGCATCGCCAAGTCGACCATCGTCGGCTTCGGCGTCTCTGCCACGCCCGAGACGCGCACGGGCGCGCTGATGGGGACGCTGCACTACATGAGCCCCGAGCAGGCCGAGGGGGCCAAGTCGGTCGACTTCCGCGCCGACATCTGGGCGATGGGCGTGATCGCGTTCGAATGTCTGGTCGGCCAGCGCCCGTTCGTCGCCGAAACGCTCGGCTCCCTGGTGCTGGAGATCTGTTCGCGTCCCATGCCGGTTCCGTCGAAGCTGGGGTCGGTGCCGAAGGGCTTCGACGCTTGGTTCGCGAAGGCGTGCGCGCGCGATCCGGCGGCGCGCTTCGCTTCGGCGCGTGACGCCGCGGCCGAGCTGCGCCGCATCTGCCAGGCGCGCGGGTCCGCGGCCGAGGACAAGGAGGCGGCGCGTCCGCCGATCGAGCCTAAATCCCAAGATGAGGTCGGGACCGCCCCGCGCTCGATCGGCAAACGGTGGCTGGTCGTAGGGGCGGGCGTGGCCGTGGGTATCGGCATCGCGTTCGTCGCCCTCCGCGGCCCGGCGGAGCGTGCGCCGAAATCCGC
>DATFXS010000771.1:0-11019 GCA_035315605.1 Polyangia bacterium | reverse complement strand
GCGGGCGGCGGGAGTGGCGGTACCGCCGGCTCGGGCACCGCCGGGACGGGCGGCTCAGGCAGTTGCCAGGTGGCAAATATCTCCGCGGCTGACGGGCACACCTGCGTGGTGCTGACTACTGGCAGCGTGCGTTGTTGGGGGCGAAATGATTCTGGCCAGATCGGAAATGGCGCGGCTATGGATCTATCGCCGCCGGATGGACGTAACGTTCTCACCGGTGCTCGCGGCGTGGGGACGTCAATCGCGAACACCTGCGCGGTGACGACCGCTGGTGGCGTGCGCTGCTGGGGGGGCCATCTTTCCGGCGTTCTCGGGCTCGGCGACTCCATGATGGACCAGTTGCGTCCTCCGACGAATGACGTCCTCACGGGCGCTCAGTCGATGGCGGTCGGCGAGAACCACGCTTGCGCTCTGATGATGACCGGAGCCCTTCGTTGCTGGGGGAACAACTTCCGTGGTCAACTCGGTGACGGCACCTTTACCAATCGGACGACGCCGGTCGAGGTGTTGCAGAATGTCCAGGCGGTCGCGGCAGGCGACCAACACACGTGCGCGCTCATGAGCAGCGGCGGCGTGCGCTGCTGGGGCTCGTTCGAATATGACCAGCTCGGTCGACAACCGGGGCCGCAGGCGTCGTCTGTACTATTCGGCGACCCCGTTCCACCCGAGGTCGACACGGTGACGGACGTCCAGGCCGTTAGCTGCGGCGGACGGCACACGTGCATTGTCACCACTGCTGGCGGGCTCCGGTGCTGGGGTGACAACCAGGAGGGGCAACTGGGTGATCCCACAGTGACGGCACGTGTAGCGCCACCGGACATCGATACGCTGACGGACGTCAAAGCCGTTGCTGCCGGCGGGCTGTTCACATGTGCGCTAATGAACAGTGGCGCGGTCCGTTGCTGGGGCGACAACATCAACGGTCAGCTTGGCGACGGCACGACGACGAGGCGCGCGACAATCGGTCCAGATATTCTGTCAGGCGCCCAGGGGATCTCGGCGGGCAGCCTCCACGCCTGCGCCGTGATGACGACGGGTAGCGTCCGATGCTGGGGTTACAACGGAAACGGCCGGCTTGGGATCGGCTTTGCGATGCCGATGTCGACAGTGCCGACCGCGGACTTGCAGGGCCTCGACGGCGTCTGCCCTTGAGCCACACAGCGTCTGCAAGGCTAACGGCGTGCCCGTCCCGCCAACCACCCCTCGGCCGCTCGCGCCCGCGTCGGCCGATAGCCGGCCTCGAATGATGCGATCGCCGCCGTCGTGAGCGCGCGCGCCTTCGCGCGGTCGCCGCCGCTGTCCCAGAGCGCCCGGGCAAGGGCGAAGTTGGTGTCGGCGACCAGGACTTGGTCGCAGCGGTCGGGGGCGCAGATGTGGAGGGCGTTTCGCAAGAAATCGATGGCGGCGGCGGGTTGGGACTGGCCGAGCTTGGATTCGCCGAGGCCGCGGAAGGGGTAGGCGCTTTCGGGGTGGGGTGGGTTGGGTTGCTGTTGGTAGAAGATGCGGATCGAGCTGTTGCACGACTGTTCCGCTTCGGTGTAGCGGGCGAGGGCGTTCAGGGCGTCGCACTGGTTGGCGAGGATCACGGCGAGCTGGAAGCCGTCGGGGTCGCCGTGCTTGGTGAAGATGTCGATGGCGCGATTGGCGGCGGCCAGAGCCGGTTCGGGTTGGCCGGCGTCGGCCAGCATGAACGACAGTTGGCCGAGGCCGATGGCGACGTCGGGGTGGTCGGGGCCGAGGACTTTTTCGCGCAGCGCGACGGATGCCTCGGACAGCGAACGGGCGCGGTCGAAATCGCCTTGCCGCAGGTGGAAGATTGCCTCGTCGGCCATCGCCCATGAGCGGAGGCGTTCGTTGGCGGGTTCGATGCGATCGAGGAAGGCGTTGGCGAGCTGCAGGATGAACTCGGCATCCTTGATTCGGCCTTCGCGATAGCCGAGGACGTAGCTGAGGGCGAGGGCGGCTTTCGCGGCGACGACGTCGTCGTGGCAGGCCTCGGCGGTCACCATCGCTTCGCGCAGGGTCGCCTCCGCGTCCGCGACGCCGGCGTCCGCGTAGACGCGCGCGAAGCCGATCAGCTCCAGCAGCTCGGCGAGCAGCGGGCGGTAGCCGATCGCCTCGACGCGCGGCCGCAGCGCCAGCGCCCGCGCCAGGATCTCGCGGCTGTTGCCGGTGTCGCGGAAGACCTGCAGGTCGCGCATGGCGGGCTGGATGGCGCGGACCTCGCGCAGGGTCCGGTCGTCCTTCGGTAGCGGGACGGCGGACTTCAGCATCGCGACGTCCGCGCAGCGCTTGACGGGCGTCAGCTCGCTGGCGGCCGTCACGGCGCGCGACACGACGGCCGCGTCGGCGTTCGCCAGCGCGTCGGTCAGCGCGCGCACCTGGTCCATTCCGTCGGCGAGGCACGACATCCGCAGGTCCAGCACTTCCCCTGACTGCTCGCCGCGCACGTGCGTCGCCTCGCAGGTGTCGACGTACGACGCCGCCCAGGCGTTCATGTAATCGTCCAGCACCTTCGACAGCCGCTGCCAGCTCATCTCCGCCGTCGCGCGGCCCGACGCGGCGAACGCGCGGTGGATCGCCTGGCGCCGCGCATCGCCGGCGGCGCCCGGCGCCCAGACGGCGCCGATCCGGTCGCGCGGCGCCGCGCAGTCGACGCGGTTGCCGTGTCCGAGCCGCCACGCGCCCGCGATCAGCACCGCCGCGGCGACGCCGATCGCGATCGCCGAGACGCGACGCCGCGGCTCCGTCCGCCCGCTCTCCAGCGCCGCCAGCAGCTCCTGCATCGAGGCGTAGCGCTGCTCGCGATCGACCGAGGCGCCGCGCAGCACGACGGCGCGCAGCCAGGCCGGAACGCCCGGGCGTGGCGCGGGCGGGGCGCGCTCGTCTCCGGTCAGCTCACCCGCCAGCGCCGGCGCCGCGGCCGGCGGACGCACGCCGAAAAGTGCCTCGTGCAGGGCGACGCAGAAGCTGAACTGGTCCGACCGCTCGTCGGCGCGCTCGTGCCGGAACTGCTCAGGCGACATGTACGCGGGCGTGCCGACGATGGCGCCCGTCTTCGTCACGAACGTCAGCGGCCGCGTCGGATCGTCCTCGGCCGGCGACGCTCGCCGCTCGCCGCCACCGCCGCCGCTGTCCTCCTCCTCGACCCGCGCCAGGCCGAAGTCCATGACGCGCACCGCGCCGTTCCGCGCGATCATCACGTTGTCGGGCTTGAAGTCGCGGTGGACGACGCCGGCCGCGTGCGCCGCCGCCAGCCCGCGCCCCGCCGCCATGAAGACGTCCAGCACCTCTTGCCACGTGCGCGCCTCGGCGCGCAGCCACTGGTCGATCGTCTGCCCGTCGATCAGCTCCATCGCGATGAACACGCGCTCGCCCAGCGCGCCCGCGTCGTGCACGGTGATGACGTTCGGGTGCGACAGCCGCGCGATGGCGCGCGCCTCGCGCAGCAGGCGCTTGCGCCGCTCGCCGCTGCTGCCGTCCAGCCCGTGCACGACCTTGAGGGCGATGCGCCGATCCAGATCGGGGTGGTACGCCGCGTAGACCTCGCCCATCCCGCCGCGCCCGATCGGATTCAGGATCTGGTAGCGACCGACGCGCGCGCCCGCGTGCAGCTCGCCGACGAACGGGCGGCCCTCGTGCCCGGGTAGGCGCGTCGTGCTGGTCGCCTGATCGGCCGCCGCCCAGGTGACCAGGTCCGCGCAGGCGTCGCAGGTCGCGATGTGCTCCTCGACGGTCGCGCGCGCGTCGATCGGCAGCGCGCCGCCCAGGAACGCGAGCACCGTGCTCTCCTCGAGGCAGTCGGCCAACACGACGCCCGCCAAATTACTGTGGATTTTGCCCGGGCGACAGCCGGCGGGGCCGGGGATCGGCCCACTTGTAATGCGGCCTACGAAGTGTGAAATAATCGCGGCCGTCCCGTGGCGCTCTGCGCCGGGGGAGTAACGGGAGTCTCGATGGGTTCCGGCCAGACGCTGCCCGATTCCGTGCCGGCCGCGCTCACGCGCGGGGCCGGCATTGGTCGGTACATCGTGCTGGCGATGGTCGGGCGCGGCGGCATGGGCGAGGTCTACGCCGCGTACGATCCGGAGCTGGACCGCAAGGTTGCGGTGAAGTTGTTGCGCGTCAAGCCCGGCAACGGCGTGTCGCTGTCGGAGGGGCGCGCGCGCACGCTGCGCGAGGCGCAGGCGATCGCGCGCCTGTCGCACCCGAACGTCGTCGTCGCGTACGACGTCGGCACCTTCGAAGACAAAGTCTTCATCGCAATGGAGTACGTCGAGGGGAACACCCTCACGTACTGGCTGCAGGTGCAGCAGCGCGACTGGCGCGAGATCCTGAAGGCGTTCATGGACGCGGGGCGCGGGCTGGCGGCCGCGCACGAAAAGGGGATCGTCCACCGCGACTTCAAGACCGACAACGTGATGATCAGCCGCGACCGCCACGTGCGCGTCATGGACTTCGGGCTCGCGCGCCAGGTGCAGGACAAGCCGGCGGGGCCTGTCGTGCAGGTGACGAAGACGCCCCCGACCGGCGTACCGGCTGAGCCGGCGGCCGCGCCACCGGTGGTCGCGCAGCCGATCCCGATCCGGATCATCGAGACGCCCGGCAAGGCGCCGCCGGAGGGCGACGGCCCAGCCACCATGGTGATCACGACCGATCCGGCGTCGCCCGCGCCGCCGATCCCGCTCGAGGGTCGCGTCACCTCCGGCTCATTCGACGCGCGCCTGACCCGTACCGGCGCGATGATGGGCACGCCCGCGTACATGGCGCCCGAGCAATTCCTCGGCACGCCGACCGACGCCCGCAGCGACCAGTTCAGCTTCTGCATCTCGCTGTACGAGGCGCTGTACGGCGAGCGCCCCTTCGAGGGGTCGACGATGTCGACCCTGACCGCCAACGTCGTCCACGGCAACGTCCGCGACGCGCCGGCGGGATCGAAGGTGCCGCTCTGGGTCCGCAGGGTGCTGCTGAAGGGCCTCGCCCCCCGCGCGAAGGATCGCTACGCGTCGATGGAGGCGCTGATCGAGGCGCTCGGGAACGACCCGAACGTCTTTCGGAGGAAGGTGGCGGCGGCAGCGGGCGGCGCGATCCTCATGGGTGCGTTCGTCTTCGCCGGGTGGCGGATGCTAGGCGCTCAGAACCAAGTCTGCAGCGGCGGACCTCTCAAGCTCGCCGGCATCTGGGACCTGCCGAAATCGGGCGAGCCTGAGCCGGCGCGACACGCGCAGATCCGCCAGGCGTTCATGGCGACTGGCAAGAGCTACGCTCCCGACGTCTTCGCGACCGTCAGCCGATCGCTGACGACGTACGCACATAGCTGGGCGAACATGTACAAGGAGGCATGCGAGGCGACGGAACTACGTCACGAACAGTCCGCGGAGGTCATGGACCTGCGGATGGAGTGCCTGCAAGAGCGGCTTGGCGGGGTCCGAGCGCTCACTGACGTCTTCGGCGAGGCATCTGGGGAAGTTGTCGAGAACGCGGTCAGCGCTGCGAATTCGCTCGGCTCGCTCGATCGCTGCTCTAACGTTCCGCTGCTGCGCGCAGTCGTTCGGCCACCCGAGGATCCGATGACTCGCGCCCGGGTCGCTGAGCTTCGCAACGGCCTGGCAGATCTGAAGGCGCGTTTCGACTCCGGGAATTATCGACAAGCTCTGGCTAGCGCGCCTGGACTGATCGAGAAGGGGCGAGCCCTCGGATACAAGCCTCTAGTGGCAGAAGCGCTCGCTCTGCTCGGCACGATGCAATACAAATCCGACAATCGCGTGGGCGCGGAACGGGCGCTGGTCGAATCGTTCCGCATGGCGGACGCCTCTCGACACGATGAGGTTCGGGCGGAAGCTGCTGCGGACCTCGTCTATGTTTACGGTTACCAGCAGGGCAATTTCGAAGAAGCGCACAAATGGGCTGATACCGCCGAATCTGTTCTCCAAAGGTTAGGAGGTCACGACATACTCAGGGCGTGGCTTCTCAACGACCTTGGCTGCGTGCTTGGATTGGAGGGCCGTCGGGATGAAGCATCTAGAGCGTTTGAGCAATCCTTAGTATTGAAGGAAAAAGCGCTCGGGTTCGAGCACCCAGACGTCGGCATTTCCGAGGAAAATCTGGCGATCTCCCTTCAGGAATCCGGACGGGCGGAGGAGGCACTGACTCACATCGACCGCGCGATCACCATCATCAGCCGCGGTCTCGGTGCAGGACATCCGGAGCTAGCAATCGCCTTGAACAACAAGGGCGAGGCGCTCAACGCGCTTTCGCGGCCTCGAGACGCATTACAGTCTTTCGAAAAGGCACGCAGCATTTGGGAGCGCGAAATCGGTGCGAACAGTCTGAGCGTCAGTTACGCGCTGACGGGGATCGGGATCAGTCACCTATCTGAAGGAAGTCCTGGCGGCGCCCTCGTGCCGCTCGAGCGTGCCTTCAAGATCCGCGAAGCAGAAGAGCACGACCCGGAGAAGCGCTCTGAGACGAGGTTCGCCTTGGCGCGTGCTCTATGGGAGTTGAACCGCGAACGGGGTCGCGCAATAGCCCTCGCGGAGCAAGCGCGTACCGATTACGCGAAACTGTCGACGGCGAAGGACAAACTGGCACAAGTCGATCATTGGCTCCGTTTGCACGGCTCCAACACCGACTAGAACCGGGTCCCGGAACGCTGGCCTTTTGCCAGGTCCGGGTCAAGACACGACGGATCTCTACACGCCGGGCACGAAGGATCGGTTGTGGTTTAGATGGTAGATGCAGCTCCCCGCCTGGAGTCCGCTCTTGACCCGCAGCGCCGTGCGGTTGTGGTTTGGCGGACGGAGGCCGCCCGCCTTCACGCCCGTCGTGACCTTGATGCCCGTGTTCTTCGTCGTGGTCTTCATGGTGGTGTCCCTTTCGCTTTCTTGCGATCCGAACTCGAGCGGGGTTCGCTCGAGGTGCTGCTCTGAGAGTGAAGAGAGTTTCTGAGATCCCATTTCGATGGCGGGGACTATCCCGCCCGGCCCCATTAGAAGCCATCCATAACGTCGTCTGTAGCCTGATTTTTAATCTCCAGACACATGCGATCGCGAGTTTTCCAACTACTCCAGTGTGCGTTGGCCAACAGAAACTCATCCGTTTACTGTTGGTAAACGCCAGCAGCGCGCGATGCCGCCAGTGGAAAAAGCTGTGGAAAACTTTTTGGCGGAGCTACGGCGTCAGGCTGCGTACACGTCGAGTAACGATTGCAGCGGCCAAAATCCTGCTGCGTCGGGGCCTTAGCGTAAGCGATCGCCGTAGTACGACTTTGGCCTAAGGCATCGCCTTACGCTCGGAGGAATCCCGGACGAGGCGCCCGAACCTCAGGGATTGCCCGGGGACGAGCTACTCGTTCGTTTTTTCGGAACCAGCGCTCTCGGCGGCTGGCTCCTCGCGCGAATCGGCGTTGTCGCCTGCGCCTTCGGGCCGGCGAACGGTCACGCGCACGAAGTCGTCGGTGATCTCGACCTGCGGATCCAGCGTCTGGCTGAGCGTCACGCGCAGCTTGGTGCCGTTCTCGGGCTGCGCATTCGCCTCATCCTGATCGATCCAGAGCCGCCGGAACGACGGGTGCTTCAGGTTGTAAACGCGCATCGTGATCATCGAGACCGCCTTCGGCAGAGTCACGACGACCGTGCGTCGCTTGTCGATGATCTTGAAGTCCGCGCCTTTGATCGATCCTTTGATCGGGATCAGGATCGCCGTCTTGTTGCCGACGACGCTGATGTCGGGGCGGTTGCGGCGCCACGATTCGCGCGCGAGATCCTTGTCGGCCTGCCGTTGCTTGTCGGCCGCCGTCGGCTTGCCCGCTGACGGCGCGGTTTCTTCGGCCGTTGGCTTCTCCTCCTCTGCCTTGGCCGATTTCTTCTCGGGCGCGGCCGGCTTCGTGCTTTCGGCAGTGGGCGCGGTCGAGCCGACGCTCGCGTCGGCGACCTTCGTGGCAGCTGCACCCGCGTCCGCCACCGGCGCGGCCGGTGCAGTGGCAGCATCGACCGCAGGCGGTGGAGGCGGCGGCTGTGGCGCGATCGGGGCAGCGGGCGGCGCCGTCGGTGCCGGTTTCGGGCGCACCGGAAACAGCGCGTACCCGATCCCGAACACGATCGCCGCCGTCACGCCTGCCACCAGCATGCCCGGACCACGCCCGATCCCGGTATCAGTCAACCGCGGCGCGCGCGCGCGAATCGGCCCCCGGCCTTCCGGCTGAACCTGACCAAAATGTGAGCCCCGATGACGCTTCATCGCCGGCGGCCGCAGACTACATCATCACGGCGCCCCCGTCGCCGCCGACAATTCACAGCGCGCCGGCAGCGTTTCCGGAAGCGCTCAGCGCGCGGGCAGCTTGTGCTCCGCGAGCCACGCGATGACGGCGCGCTCGCGTCGCGGGGACGCATGATCCGCTAGTAGCTTTTTCGCCTCGGCCGCCAGCTTCAATGCACGCGGTCGATCTCGCCCGCTTTCCCACAGCGCCCGCGCCAGCCAGTATTGCGTCTCGGCGATGTTGAACAGAATCGGCTCTCGAGTTGCCGGCGTCTCTTGGATGCGGAGGGCCCTCTCCAGGAACGAGATCGCTTCCCCAGGTGCCCCCTGGATCACGCGAGCCTCACCGAGGCCCTGCAAGGGAAACGCGGTCGAACGCTGAGCGGGGCCATACTGGCGCTGATAGATTCGGAGCGCGAGCCAGAACGAAACCTCTGCTTCTGCACCTCGACCCAGATCGATCAGGACACAGCCCTTCGTGTTCTCGAGTCCGCCAAGGCGTTCTGAGTCGGGGTCGCCCTTCTTCGCGAGGATGTCGAGTGCCTCGTCCGCGACGGCGAGGGCCTCGGCTGGCTTTTCACTCTCATCGAGGATTTCGGCGAGCACGAACAAACTGATCCCCGTGTCGGGGTGGTCTGCGCCAAGGGCCCTTTTCTTGAGTGCCACGGCCTCTCTGGCGAGACGCTCCGCCCCCTCGAGTTGTCCTGTCACGGTCAAAACCTGGGCATAGTTGTTCGCGGCCCAGGCTCGGGTTCGCTCGTGCCCGGGTCCGAGCCGATCGAGGATGGATTCGCTCAAATGGAACCACATCTCCGCGTCGCGCGGCCGGCGCAGAGGGAAGCCGACGACATGGACCAGATCGGCCGCTGCTTTGGCGGCCGTTGCGTCGTCGTGCGCGGCCAAAGCTGTGAATAGCGCATGGTGTAGCGTTTCTTCCGGCTGGGCCGCATCAGGACCGTTGCGCAAATCGGTACAACCGATCAATTCCAGCACCTCGGCCAGTAACGGGGCGTATCCAGCTGCCTCCACGTTGGGTCGAAGAGCCAGTGCCCGCTCGAGCGCGCCCTTGAAATCGCCAATGTCTCGCCGCGCTTGGGCCTCCTTCATAGCTGTCCTGAGCCGTCGCACGGTTTCTAGCGTCTTCGGATCACGGGGCAGGGGGACGGCCGAACGCAGAATCGCGAGATCGGCGCAGCGCTGGACCGGCGTCAGACCTTGCACCGCCGTCACCGAATGCGTCAGCGCCTCGGCGTCCGCGCTTGTGAGGACGGTCGTCAGCGCGCCCACTTCATCCATGTTCTCGGCGAGACACGACATGCGGAGGTCCAGCACCTCGCCGGACTGCTCGCCCCGCACGTGCGTCGCTTCGCAAGTGTCCACGTACATCGCCGACCACTTGTGAACGTAGTCGTCGAGAACCTTGGAGACGCGTTCCCACGAAGTGTCCGCGGTTGGCAGACCGCTAGCCTCGAACGCGCGATGGATCGACTGACGACGGGGGTCGTCGTTGCCGGACCAGACCGCGGCGAGGCGATCGGCCGGGACGGCGCAGTTGATGTGCGCGCCGCGGGCCACGCGCCAGCCGCCGAACGCGACGAGCAATGCAAAAAGACCGACGCTGACGCCGATCGCGCGCCGTCGAGGGCGGGCCCGTCCGCGCTGAATCGCCGCGATTAGTTCGTCCATCGACGTGAACCGTCTGTCGCGATTCTCGGCGAGGCCCCGTGACACGATCGCGCGAACCCAGGCCGGCACGGACGTCTGCGGCTCTTCGGCGGAGTCGGCGTCCGGTGCCGCCGTGATGTGCGCCAGCGCGGGCCGCCTGCCGTGCAGCGCTTCGTGGAACGCGACACAGAAGCTGAACTGGTCCGCGCGGGCATCAAGCGGCTCGCCACGGAATTGCTCGGGCGCCATGTATGCGACCGTGCCGATGAGCGCGCCGGTCTTGGTGACCGTGACGGGAACGGGCGATCGCTCGACCGCGTCGGATATCTCCTGATGTTCTGCTGGCTCTTCCGCTAGCCGCGCAAGGCCGAAGTCCATGACGCGCACGGATCGGTCGCGGCCGATCATCACGTTCTGGGGCTTGAAGTCGCGGTGGATGACGCCAGCGGCGTGCGCGGCTGCGAGGCCGCGCGCTGCGCCGAGGAACAGGTCCAGGACTTCGCGCCACGAGCGCGGGCTGGACCGCAGCCACTCGTGGATGGTCTCGCCCTCCACGAATTCCATCGCGATATAGACGCGATCGTCGACCGTTCCGGCGTCGTACACGGAGACGACGTTCGGGTGAGACAAACGCGCGATGGCGCGCGCCTCGCGCAGCAGCCGCGCCCGGCGTACCGCCGAATCGCCGCCCGCCTCGTGGACGACCTTCAGCGCGATGCGCCGATCGAGGTCCGGGTGGTACGCGGCGTAGACCTCCCCCATACCGCCACGACCGACCGCGCCGAGGATCTGGTAACGGTCGACGCGCGATCCGGGCGCCAACTGCCCGATGAACGGCCGTCCCTCGCGCCCGACGGACCGGCTGCGATTTGCCTGCTCCGCCGCCGCCCACGTGAGCAGGTCGGCGCAGGTACCGCACGCCGCCATATGCGTCTCGATTCCGACTCGGTCGCTGTCCGAAATCGTTCCTTCGAGGAAGGCGAGGAGCCGCTCTTCGTTCAGGCACCCGACATTCATGAACCCACCGCCCTGTGCGAAGTCAACCACGTGACGACGGAGCGCTCTTTGTCCGCCGAGTGATGACGCTGGTAGACCTCG
>DATFXS010000770.1:0-15460 GCA_035315605.1 Polyangia bacterium | reverse complement strand
TTGTTGGTCCGCGGGCTGATCGCCGTGGGCGAGGTCAGTTATACGGTCGTCACGCCGTTGTTGATATCCGACTATTTTCCGGCCGATCGGCGCGGGCGGGCGCTCGCCCTCTTCTACGCGGCGATCCCGATCGGTTCGGCGGTCGGATTCGTGGTCGGCGGCACCGTCGACGCGCACTGGGGATGGCGGGCGGCGTTCTACGTCGCCGGGGCGCCCGGCGCGGGGCTGGGCGCGGTCCTGCTCATGTTCCGGGATCCGGTGCGCGGCACCTTCGACGCCGTCAAGGCGCATGTTGCCAGACCCGTGCGCGAAACGCTCGAGGCCCTGCGCGATCGTCGCAGCTACGTCTTCAACACGGTCGGGCAGATCATCTACACCTTCACCGTCGGTGGTCTCGGCTTCTGGATGCCGACCTACTTCGTGGAGGTCCGACACCTGACCAACGAAGCCGCGACCAGCATCTTCGGCCTGGTGCTGGTGCTGGCGGGCTTCGGGGGCACGCTGATCGGCGGGCTCGGCGGCGACACCCTCGCCCGCCGGCAGCCCGACGGCCATTTCACTCTGTCGGGCGGAGCCTTCGTCGCGTCGCTACCGTTCACGCTGCTGGCGGTGCTTCACCCATCGCCTGCTATCTTCTGGCCGGCGATGTTCATGACGTTGCTTCTGTTCTTCATCAACACGGGCCCGCTGACGGCGGCCATGGCGAACGTGCTGCCCGCCGAGCTTCGCGCCAGCGGCATCGCGCTCAACACGGCGGCGATTCACGTCCTCGGCGATGCGCCGTCGCCGCTCGTGATCGGATTCGTCAAGGACCGCATCGGCCTGGCTCCCCCCGTGCTGGTGACCGGCCTCCTGGTTGTCGTGGCCGGTCTGGTCTTGCTGGCGGGCCGGGCGGCGCTGCGCCGCGATCTCCAGGCGGCGGCCGTGACCGCATGAGCGATCTCGCCCGCGAGCTGGAAGCGTCGGCGCGCATCGCCCGCGAGGCGTCCGAGCTCGTGCGCGGCTATCACGGCAAGCAGCTGGACGTGCAGATCAAAGGCAGCGACGAACCGGTCACCGAGGCCGATCACGCGGCCAGCGCTCTCATCGTCGCGCGCCTCGGCGAGGCCTTCCCCGACGACGTCGTCCTGTCCGAGGAGCTGCCCGACACGGGCGAGCGGATCGGCAAAGCGCGCGTCTGGATGGTCGATCCGATCGACGGAACGCGCGACTTCGTCCGCGGCGAAACTGGCTTCGTCGTGATGCTCGGCCTCGCCATCGACGGGCGCCCCGCGGTCGGCGCGGTCGGCCACCCGCTGTCGGGCTTCGTCTACGCGGGCGCGGCCGGTGCCGGCGCGTGGCGGGAGGACGCGGCGGGCGTGCGCATGCCGCTGCACACCTCCACGGTGTCGGCACCGCCGGACATCCGGCTGGTGGCGTCGAAGTCGCACCGCACGGCGCGCATCGACGCCGTCAAGCGCGCGCTGCAGATCACGGACGAGATGAACGTCGGCAGCATCGGCCTCAAGATCGGCCTCGTGTCGGAGGCGCTGCGCGATCTCTACGTTTATCTGGGCGGGCGCACGAAGATCTGGGACACCTGCGGCCCGGAGGCGATCCTGACGGCGGCCGGCGGCCGCATGACCGACGTCGACGGCCGGCCGCTCGTCTACGATCGGCCCGATCTCTACAACCGACGCGGCCTGGTCGCGTCGAACGGCCCGCTGCACGACTTCGTGATCGAGGCGCTGGGACCGATCGTCGCGCAGTCCTAGCCCGACTGCCGACTCAGGTCCCGGCGATCATCATGCTGGAGACGCGGAAGGTCGGGACCTGGATCGACGTGCGCGTGTCCGGGTCGTCACCGACCGCGTCGATCCCCTTCCACAGCTCGTCGAAGTTCGACGAGACGGTGATCTCGGTGACGGGGAAAGCCCGCTCGCCGCGCTCGATCCAGAACCCCCCCGCGCCCTGCGAATAGTCGCCCGTGACGGGGTTGAACCCGAACCCCATCAGGTCGGTCACGTAGAGGCCGCGATCGATCTTCTCGATGTCGGCGGCGGGCGTGCGTCCGGCGCGGAGGATCAGGTTGGAGACGCCGACGTGGGGGCTGCCGCCGATGCCGCGCGACGCGGAGCCCGTCGATCGCCGCGCCAGCTTGCGCGCGGCGTAGACGTCGCACAGGAAGGTGCGCAGCACGCCCTCGGCGACGAGCACGTTTGTCCGGCTGGCCAGTCCCTCGCCGTCGAACGGGCGCGACCCCGGTCCGCGCGGCAGCAGCGGATCGTCGACGATCTCGACCAGCGGCGACGCCACCGGCGTCCCTTCGCGGCCCGCCAGGTAGCTCGAACGCCGCCAGACGGCGCCGCCCGACATCACGCCCGCCAGCTGTCCCAGCAGGCCGCGCCCCGCGTCGGGCGAAAAGATCACCGGCGCCGCGCCGGTCGGAATCTTGCGCGCGCCCAGCTTCGCGACCGTCCGCCGCGCCGCCTCGGCCCCCACCCCCTCGGCGTCGGCGAGGCCGTTCGCGAAACGCGAGGCGGTCCAGAACGATCCGTTGCGCTTCTTGCCGTCGGCGTCGTCGCACAGCGGCTCGACGGCGAACGAGACGTGCGTGCCGCGCAGCGATCCGGAGAACCCGGCCGACGTCGCGAACGCCGACGCGCCCACGGTGCGCCCGAACACGGCGCCGTCCGAATTGGTGACCCGCTTGTCGAACGCCAGCGCTGCCGCCTCGCCGGCGCGAGCGCGCCGGATCCCCTCGGCGACGTCCAGCGCCAGCACGCCTTCGTCCCACAGATCCAGCTCGGGGACGTCGCGCGCCATCTCCTCGCGCGCCGGCAGCGCCGCGATCGGGTCCGGCTCGGCCAGCGCCGCCAGCTCGACGCTGTCGCGCGCCAGGCGCTCCAGCCCGGCCGTCGTCAGATCGGAGGTGTACGTCACCGCCGCGCGCTGGTCCTTCAGAACGCGCAGGCCGAGGGCCCGGCTGCCCGCCTCCTTGATCAGCTCGGGCTCGCCGAGGCGGACCTTGACCTCCAGCTCGGTGCCGTCTCGCACCAGCACCTCCGCGCCATCGGCGCCGGCCTTCAACGTGATCGCCAGCATCTGCTCCGCGATGCGCTGGCACGCCTTCGGATCGGGGATGCGGCGCCCGCCTCCCTGTCGCCCGCTCATCGGGTCTTGGTCCCGCCCACCGTGATCTCTGCGATCTTCATGGTCGGCGTGCCGATGCCGACCGGCACCGACTGGCCGTCCTTGCCGCAGGTCCAGGTCCCCTGCGACAGCTCGAAGTCGCCCCCCAGCATCGTCACCTTGCGCAGCACGTCTGGCCCGTTGCCGATCAGGTTCGTCCCCTTCAGCGGCGCCGTCAGCTTGCCGTCTTCGATCAGATAGCTCTCGGTCAGCGCGAAAACGAAGTCGCCGTTCGAGATGTTCACCTGCCCGCCCGCGAACCGCTTCGCGAACACGCCGCGCTTGACCGAACGGATGATGTCTTCCGGATCGTCGGTGCCCGGCGCCAGGAAGGTGTTGGTCATGCGCGGCAGCGGCTCGTGGCGGAAGCTCTGGCGGCGTCCGTTGCCGGACGGCCGGGCGCCGAAGTGCTTGGCCGACAGCCGGTCTTGCATGTACCCGACCAGCGTCCCGGCTTCGATCAGCACGTTGCGCTGGCCGGCATTGCCCTCGTCGTCGACGTTGATCGATCCGCGCGCGTTGTCGATGGTGCCGTCGTCGATCACCGTGCAGAGCGGCGACGCGACCTGCTGGCCGATCTGATCGGTGTAGTTCGACGTCCGCTTGCGATTGAAGTCGGCTTCCAGGCCGTGGCCGACCGCCTCGTGCAGGAGGATCCCGGACTCGCCCGCGCCCAGCACGACCTCCATCGGTCCGGCGGGCGCCTCCACGGCGTGCAGCATGCCGATCGCCAGGCGCGCGGCCTCGCGGCCGTGTTCCTCCGGGCTCTGGCCCGGACGCGCGAAGAACTCCATGCCGAAGCGGCCCGCGCCGCCCGACCGGCCGCCCTGCCGCTGGTGGCCCTCCTCGGCGACGGCCGACACGCCGAAGCGGATCATCGGCTGCTGATCGCGCGCCAGGTGGCCGTCGGACGTGACGACCAGGACCTCGCGCCATTCCTCGGCCAGCGACGCCTCGACCCGAACGATGCGCGGGTCGAAGGCGCGCGCCGCCGCGTCCGCCTGTCGCAACAACGCGACCTTGTCGATGCCGGGACGGGCCAGCGACGGCTCGGCGACGCGATACCGATCCGCGAGCGGCACCGGACGCACGGCGATCGGGCCGGGCGCCGCGCCGCTGGCCGCGATCTGCGCCGCCGTGCGCGCCGCCTCCGTCATCCGCTCCTCGTCCAGCTCCTCGGTGTAGGCGTAGCCGGTGGCGTCGCCGCGCAGCACGCGCACGCCGAGCCCCAGCGTGACGCCGCGGCCGACCGTCCGGATGCGGCCGTCCTCCAGCACGTAGTCGGCGCCCGACCGGTGCTCGAAATAGAGATCGGCGTAGTCGCCGCCCGACGACAGCGCGGCGGCGAGCAGCCGCTCCGCCAGCGCCGCGTCGATCGCGTCGAGGGGCGAGGCGGCCGCGACCGGCGGGGCCGTCATCGGCGCGCCTCCTGCGGGCGGCCGGCCAGCGACGCGAGCGTGGCGTCGATCGCGCCCGCCGCCTGGCGAATCTGCTCCTCGCTGCCGCCCAGCCAGACCCGGCCAACGGCCCCGAAGGTGACCATCTCGAGCATGCGAATGTCCGCCCGCTTCTCCGCCTCGTTCGCGCACAGCGCCGCGTAGCCGGCCGGCGCGACCTCGAGCGTGTACAGCGTCTCCCCGTCGCGCAGCATGTCGCCGTGTCGCATCCGATTGATCATGGCCGACTGGTGGCCGTCGACGCCAGTGATGATTTCGCGCGACAGCGTCCGCGGCGCCAGCCGATCCGTCTCGGCCAGCTTCATCTCTCCCAGGATCGCCGCCGCCGCTGCGCGCACGTCGCCCTGATCGAAGGCGTGCAGCTCCAGCAAGCCGTAGGCGCGTTCCACGATCTGCATGCCCGGCGTGACCCGCGCGCGCTTCAGCGCGACGTCGGTCAGCGCGTTGATGGCGATGCCGGGCGCGATCTCGACGACCAGCGAGGCCTGTCCGTCCAGCGGCAGGAAACCCTGCGCGACGGTCTGCAGGAAGCCGGCGAGCTGCGGCTGAAGGACGTCGATGAACGTGAGGGCGCGCAGCTCCATGGCGCGCGGAGAATAGCTCGCCGCGCGCGAACTGACTACGAAGCGCGCTCGGGCGGCAACCCGAGCTCGTTGCCCGTGTGATCCTTGATCTTGCCGAGGCCGCGCACCTCGACCTGCCGGATCCGCTCGCGGGTCAGGTTCAGGATCGCCCCCACCTCCTCCAGCGTGATGCCGCCGCGGTCGGCGACGTCCAGCGAGCAGGTCTCCGCCATTTCCCACACTTCCAGATGCGGGAAGTTGAGCTTGATGGCGCCGGTCTGCGGGTTGACGTCCAGGTACAGGTGGTGCGAGCAGCTGACGAACGGGCACGGCCGCGGCATCGTCGCGCATTCCTCGCGGCACTTCGGGCGTTCCACGTCCGACGGGTAGACGAGCAGCTCGGACAGCCGCCGCTCGTCGCGCGTCAGGCGCTTGGGCGCGATGGTCTTGGACCGGACGCGACCATCGCGTCCAGCCGAGTGCACTTTACGGCGAATGCGTGCCACCTCGGGTTGAGGGGCGTCGTCGTCTTCGAAGTGGGGGTCGTCCGAATCATCATCCATGGGGCTCCTCCTCCGTCGCTCGCTCATCCGCGTTCAGTACAGGTCACTTCCGCCCCCGGCCCCACGGCCGGCTGCTGGTTCCACGTGGGCGGAAATCTTTCTCTCGAGGCTGGCGATGCGCCGAACCAGCTCGCCGGCGGCGCGCTTGGCCTCGCTGATGTCGCGCTCCAGGTCGCGCCGTCCGTCGGCGCCGACAGCGGGCCCCTTCGCTTCACGCTCGAAGCCGGAGAGCAGCTCGCGCACCTGCGATTCGACCGACTCGATGTCGTCCTTGAAGCGCGCGAACGACCGCTGGATCTCCTCGATCGTGCGGTCCTCGGCCATCATCCCCTTCACCTGGTTCACGCGGCGGATGACGTGCGACGGGTAGAGACCGCACGAGCCGCGGTGCTTGCCCTTGCGGCCGACGCGCACCGAACGGGGGAGGAGGCCCAGCTGCACGTACTTGCGCAGCGTCGCCTCGGAGAAGCGGATCCCGCGGGTCTCGAACACGTCGACGATCTGCCGGGACGTCATTCCGTCCGGCCACGACCGCTCGATCTCGTCGATCTCGCGGTCGTCCAGTAGTCCGCGCAGCGAGGGCGCGTCGCGCGCGACCTCGTCGGCGAGACCGCCGGTCGATCTCTGAGATGTGATGGGCCGCTTCATTATCGGATACTGAACCTAATCTATTGAATAGAATCTGCTCAATAGAAAAATGACTGTGATTCTGTTCAGTGGCGCCTGTTTCTTCGACGGTGACGAACGCGATCGCGCGGCGGCGCGTGTCCTTAGACCGACTGTCGAAGGGGGCTTTGCAACCGGGAACCCTGGAGGGTTCCCGGACCCTCCCGCGACGGGATTCGTCGAGCAAAGCTCGACGGTCTCCCACGCGTATACTGGCCGCACCAATGCGCGCCGTGCTCGCCGCAGCCGCCCTCGCGATCGTCGTGGCCGCGTCGGCGTTCGCCGACACCGGGCGGACGGGCGCCGGCAAGGACCGTCGCTTCTTCAGCGCCCGCCACGGCGTCGGCGTCGAAGCGCCGCCCGGCTGGACGCTCTCGCTTCACACCGGATATCCGACGGTGCTGGTCGCGCTGGTGCATCCGGGCGGCAGCCGGATCTCGCTGGCCGTCGACCGCACCGCGGTCAAGGACGCCGCCGCGCTGGTCGAGCAGAGCAAGCCCGGCCTGCTCGCCCAGGGCCTCACGATCGATCGCACCGGGCCGGGCGTACACGGCGGCGTCCTGGTCGACGCGCGCGCGCCGCGCCGCAACCAGGCGCTGCGCCAGCTCTACATCGTCCGCACCGTGGGCGGCGGCGCCCCTGCCGATGAACGGCAGGCGGTGGTCGTCACCTTAGCGACGCCGGCCGCCGAGCTCGCCGGGGCGAGCGCCCCGTTCGACTGGGTGCTGGCCCACCTGACGCTCGAAGCGCCGCTCCGGCCCGAAGCGAAGACCGAGCCGCGCCCCGACGCCGGCCGCTGACTACGACGTCACGTCGGGGGGAACGAACGTCAGCGGCAGCTCGCCGCGAAACAGCCGGCCGAACGCCGCGATGAGGTCGGCGCCGACCGTCTCCGCCGGCGGCCGACCGAACGGCACCGCCATGTACTTCCACATCTTCTTCCACCAGCGGACCGGCCCTTTGTCGACGCAGCCGAGCCGTCGATCCGCCGGCGCGCAGTAGAGCCGCACGTGCATGTGATCATCGTGAACCTCCGAGTCGCTCGGCTGCTTCATGATGAACGACGCGCGCGCCACCAGCGCCGGATCGTCACCCTCCACCGTCGCCTCGTGCAGCAACGACGCCGCCAGCGCCCGGTGAATGAAGATCCACTGCACCTCGCTTTCGGGATCGCTCAGCAGCGCCCGCACGAACGCCCAGTTTCGCCGGGCGTCGAACTTTACCGCCGGCACCGGGACGGCCGGCGCGCGCACGCCTTTCGGCGGCGACCAGCGCGCCGCGTGGCCGTCGGGCGCGAAGTGAAACATGGCATCGCCGGGCAGAACGGGCCGCCCGTCGTGATCGACGCCGTAGAAAAAGACGTCGACGTCTCGCCCGCTCTGGTGCGACCGGTGCTCGACCGAGCCGCCGCCGCTCCGGTGAGACAGGTCCCCGATCGCGGCGACGCCGCCCGGGGCGCCCCGCGAGACCGCGCGCGCGGCCCGGACGATCGTGTCGACCAGCCCGTCGGTGGCGTAGTTCGCGTGACGGCTTCGCCAGGGCGCGGGCACCGTGTAACCGTCGCCGTCGAACGGCAGCTGCGCGGGGTGGCGCAACGTCCCGTCCGCAGGAGTTCCGATCGAGGCGCTGTTGAACTCGAACGCGAGCGGGCCGGCGCACCCGGCGCCGGCTCCGAGGGTCAGTACGATCAGCGTGACGGCGGCTAGCCGTACGCCTTTTCGATGCGCTCTTGGTCTTCCTTGCAGCGGATGCACAACGTCGTCTCGAGCCGCGCCTCCAGCCGTTTCAGCGAGATCGGCTCGCCACACTGCTCGCAGACGCCGAAGGTCCCCTCTTTGATCTTCTCGAGTGCGTGGTCGATCTTCTGGAGAAAGACCTTCTCGCGGCCGCGCAGCCGGAAGGTGAACGAGTGCAGGTACTCCGACGACGCCAGGTCCATCTCGTCCGGCAGATCGTCGGCGTCCAGCGTCATGTCCTCGTTCAAGGTCCGCTGAGCGTTTCGGAGAATCTCTTTTTTCTTGGAGAGAAGGATGTCCCGAAACCGCTTGAGATCCTTCTTCTTCAGCCCGGTCCCTTCCATGGCCATCCCCGCGCCGTTTGGCGCTGCCTAAGTGTGAAATAGCCCGCTAGAATAGTGGGCACGAATCCGGTCGTCAAGGATGCCTGATCGTCGGCGATCGATTTCTCGTCGGTGGCCGCGCCTCCGTCGGGCACCACCGTCGAGGTCCGTGGATCTCACCGTCGCGCTCCTTGACACAGGACCGTTCGCCATCTTACACTGTCCCACCTCGACCACACCACGGGAGGCTTCGCATCCACATGGGCGGTTCCGACAAGCGCAAGCAGAGCCTGTACTTTCCAGAAGAGATGTTGAAAGAGATCCAGGATGAGGCGACCCGCCAGGACCGTTCGCTCTCGTGGATCGTCCAGAAGGCATGGAAGATCTCCCGCAAGGAGATCATGAAGTACCCCTCGGTGAATGAGTTCCCCGGGGAAGAGGACGAGCGCGGCGCGACCGAGTAGCGGTAGCCCGACCGATCGATTTCTGTAGTGGCCGGCCGGGACTTCCTGCTGATCGCCGACGCGGTGGCCCCGCTCGGCGAAGGTATTTCGCCGCTCGGCGCCGCGGGCCTGTCCCGCGCGCTCGCGGCGTTGGGACACCGCACCACGGTGCTGACGCTGGCGAGCGCCGAGGTCGCCGCGCGCGTGCCGGGACTCGCGCGACGGCTGCGCACGGTCAGCGCGGCCGTCGGCGGGCGCACCCACGAGCTGACGTTGTTCGAGGGCCGCGCGCTGCTGAGCGACGCGCAGCTGCTGGTGCTGGCGGCGGCGCCCGACAGCCGCGCCGAGACCGCCGCGTTGCTGGCGGCGGCCGTCCGCTCGCTGGCCAATGATCGTCTGATCACGCCCGAGGTGACGATTGGCTGGGGCGAGAATGCCGCCGCCGCGTTGTCCGCGACGTCGGCGAGCGTGCGCCTGTTCGTGCTGCCGACCGGCCGGCTCGGTCCGTCGCTGGCGCCGCCCGAGGCGGAGCTGCTGGGACCGCTGCTGCTCGGCGACGAATCGGCGTCACATTCGCTGGTCGCGCTCGGTTGTCTGGGCGCGAACGCGATCGTCGCCCCCAGCCCCAGCGCCGCGCGCGCCACCGAAGGCGACCCCGGCCTCGCGTCGCGTGCGTCGGACGAGCCCGTGATCGCGGTCCGCTTCGGCTGCGACGATCCGCCCAACGACCCGGCCAGCGATCCGGCGCTGCCCGCCAACTTCAGCGCCGCCGCGCTCTCCGGCAAGGCCGAATGCCGGCGCGCCATCGCGCGGCGCTGCTCGCTGGCGCTCGGGCCGCGCACCTTGTTGCTGACGACCGGACCGCTGCACGGCGGCGACGGCGGCGCGGACGCGATCCTGGCCGGCATCGAACGGCTGGCGCCCTTCGACGTCGCGACCATCATCGTGCCGCGCGGCGAGCCCGACGTCGTCGAGCGGGCGCGCCTCCTCGCGCTCAAGCAGCCCGGCCGCGTGGCGCTGTTTCCCGGTGTCGACGCCAAGGATGAACGGCTGGCGCGCGGCGCCGCCGACGCCATCCTGCTCGGCGACGACCACGACCGGATCGGGCGGGCGGCGGGCCTGGCCCTGCTGTACGGAACCCTGCCGATCGCGCCGCAGGTGGGCGCGAACGGCGACTACCTGGTCGACTACGACGCGGCCTCGCGCACCGGCCACGCCATCCTGTACGGCACGGCGGCGCCGTTCGAGATCGAGAGCGCGGTCCGCCGCGCGCTCGGCCTGCGGACCGACGGCGACGTCTGGACACCGCTGGTCAAGACGCTGATGACGAGCGCCCCCCGCTGGTCGTCCGCCGCGACCGCCATCAGCGAGATCGCCGCGCAGTACCTCGCGGCCACCTGAGGGTCAGCGGTTCGCGACGCGCGTGACGCGCACGCCGAGATCGCCGTCGACGTCGACGATCTCGCCCTCGGCCCAGATCTCACCGCCGACGCGTAACGAGACACGATCCCGCCGCGCGCCCAGGGCGAGAACCGCGCCCGGCGCCAGACCCATCAGCTCGTCGCCGCGGAGCGAGATCCGCCCGAGCTCGGCGACCACCTCGATCGACGACGCCGCCAGCACGGTCGTCGGGTCCACGTTCGAATCGGAAACGCTCATGGTGCCCTCCTCCTGTTGCATCGGCGAGAATCCGCCCCTCACGGCCAGCTTGCCATCGACGTCGACGACGATCTCCGCGGCGTGATCGCCCACGCGCAGCCGCCCCGTCCACGGCGCATCGGGCGCGAACGCAGAGGCGCGGGTCGCGTCGAAGACCACGGCGTCACCTGCGACGACCCGCGCGAGCTGGCTGGCGGGAACGCGCGTCGCGGCCACCTCGATCCGCGCCGTCACCGGCAGCCGGCCCGCGCGCGCGCGCCAGATCTCGGCGCCGTCGCCCGCGGCGCGCAGCGCGCCCGCCGGCGCCGTCAGCCGAAGCCATCCCGACGCGATCACCGTCTCGACGTGGAAGGTCAGCGCGGCGCCGTCGCCGCCCCGGCCGTCGCCCGCGGCGATCGGCCCCGGCTGCAAGCTGCCGCCGATGCGATCGAACAGCGGCGCCAGCATGGCGGCGAGCAAGCCCCGCTCGGCCGGACCTGCCGCCCGCGCGGCCGCGGGCGCCTCCTGTCCGCCCAGCAGCGCATCGATGAGGCGCGTCGCGAAGGCGGCCTCGACGCTGACCCGGCCCCGACCGACGCCGAAGCTGACCGCCAGGTCCACGCCGTCGGGCCGATTCACGCCGGCGTCCACGCCCGCGAACGCGATCGTCGCCGATCCCAGCGGCGGCAGATCGACGAGCCACCGCGCCGGCAACGACGCGCACTCTCGCAGCGCTGCCCGCGTCGCCCGCGCCTGCCGCGCCCGCACGCGCGGACATTTTCCGAGATCGAACGGCTGCGCGTTCACCGGCGCGTCCCCGCGGACGCGCCCGTCGCCGGCCGCACCGGTCCGCCGGCGCTCGCCTCGAGCTCGCCCGCCGGCGCGGACGCGCGCGCGGGCGCCTCGCGCAGGGACAGGACGATCCCCCGGTCCCTCAGCCGCGACCTGATCTCGTCCATCACCACGGACAGCGTCTGCCGCGAACTCGCCGCCTGTGTCAAGAGGCGCGCCTCCACCGCCTGCCCGCCCGCGCCGCCGGACAGCTGGATCTCCGTCCCCGCCAGCGCCCCCGCGCCGATCCGGATCCGCGCCTGCGCGCCGTCGGGCCCCGAACCGATCAGCACGCGATCGACGGCGTGGGCCCCCGCCACCGACGCGGCACAGGGAGCGCCCCTGCCCGGCGCGGCCTGGACCGCCGTCGCCTGGGCCGACTCGGAACGAAACCAACCCGCCATCGCAGCGGCCAGCGCGACGTCGTGCGCCCCCTCCCCGCCCGTCGAGCCGCGGCGCCCGCGTTCGAGCGTGTCACGGAACCGACGGCCCGCGCGCAGCCCATCGCCGCGCGCCGCCTCGTCACCGACGGGCCGAACCTCGTCCTTGGGGGCGGGGCCGGCGGACTGGGCCGGGGCCACATCGTTGATCTGCATGCGACCTCATCGGCTGCGCCCGGCCGATGTTTCCTCGGGCCATGGTTCCTTACATGTGTTGCCGCCAAGCCCCAGGATTGCGTATGATTCTCCGAAACCACCGCCCTGGCCGGCCATCGAAAAAGCTGGGCGAACGGGAAAACCGCAAAGCCGCATGAGGGGAACCTTGAGGGACGGTAACCGGTGATCAACTGTCACGAGCTCATCGAGTTCTGCATGGACTACCTCGAGGGCGATTTGCCCGAGGACGAAGAGCGCGGTTTCCGTCGACACCTCTCGCAGTGCACTGACTGCGTCACCTTCTTCGAGACCTACCGAAAAACGCCCGAGCTGTCGCGCGAGGCGCTTCACGACAAGATCCCGGCCGCCGTGAAGGAATCGGTCCGAAACTTCCTCGCCTCTCGGCGATAGCCGGCCGGTCACCGCGCGCGATCACAGCGGCAAGTTTTGACAGGGTACGATTATGTGCTACCGTATCCTACATGTACGACCCACTCTCACTCCGCCCCGCTGATCGCCGCACCTCACCCCGCTTTCCGCTGCGAACGTACATGAACCAGTACGTCCGCGACCTCCCCTACAAGGCCCTCGCTATCGACGTCAGCGAAGAGGGCCTCGCCATCCGCAAGCCGACCGATCGGATCCCGCACGCGCGCGTGGTCGGTCTGGAGCTGGAACTGCCCGGCACCGGCGAGGTGATCTGGGCCAGCGCCGAGCCCCGCTTCCACTCGGTCGGCGCGAAGACGCACTTCTCCGGCCTGCACTTCCTGGCCATGGCCGGCAAGCACGAACGCCTCATCCGCGACTACGTCCGCGAACGGCGGGAGCGCTGGTTGCGGCTGTTCGCGCCGCGCCCGATCTACGTCAGCCGATTCGGCTGTCGCTTCTCGTAGCCCGCGGCCCGTCCAACTTTCAAGATCCTCGGTCGGCCCTCGACGCTCGCAATGGTGCGGGCTCGGGGGCCGGTTTTTTTTGAGGGCTTTTCCCGTCGCCGCCCGCCCGGGCGCGCGCGCCGGCGGTGCTATCCTTGTTCCGTGCGGCGTCTGGCGCTCGTGATGGCCTTGCTGGTGCCGGTCGCCGCCGCGCTTCCGGCCCGGGCGGACTGGCAGGTCCACCGCACCGATTCGACCGGCCTGCTGGAACGCGCGGAACGCGCGCTGCTGGAACGTCCCGACGACGACGACGTCGCGCGGCGCCTGGTCAAGCTGGCGGGGCACGACGGCCGGGCGTCGCTGCGCGAGCGATTTCGGGCGCGCGCCGAGCGCGCGGCGGCCGACGGCGGGCACGCGGCGTACCCGCCTCTGGCGGCCTACGCCCGCCTGCTGGCGGCGCTCGGCGACAGCAAGGCGGCGATCGCGGCTTTCGATCAAGCGCTGCGCGTGTCGCCGGATTCAGTGCCGGCGATCGCGGGCCGGGCGCGCCTGCTGGCGGAAAGCGGTGACGATGGCGCCGCGCTGGCGGCGTACGACCAGGCGCTCAAGCTGGAACGTCACCCGGCGGCGCGGCGGCACCTGATCGATTCCGCGCTCGCGCTGCTGGCCCGGTCGGCGGACGCCGCCGACAAGGGTGGGCAGGAAAAGGCGATCGCATTGCTGCGCGAGCTGGCGCGGGCCGAGCCGGACCGCGACGAGATCGCCGAGCGCCTCGCCGATGCGCTGGAACGGGCCGGCAAGCCGGTCGCGGCGGCCGAGGTGCTGGAGGCGCGCCTGCGGCCCGGTCACGCGGCCGCGAAGCTCGAGCTCGCGCTGCGGGCGGCCCGCCTGCGCATGGCGAGCGGTGACCCGGCCGACGGCGCGCGCGTCGCCGCGTCGCTCAGCGCTTTGATTCGCGAATTGCCGCCGAACGACGCCGAGCGCCGGCGCGCCGCCTGGTCGGTCGCGTTCACGCTGGCGCGCAACCGGGGGGCGCTCCCCGAATTGGCGCGCGAGCTGGAACGCGCGCCCGGCCCCGTCGAATGGGACGTGCTGGGAAAGGTGCGCGACGCGCTCGGCGATCTGGAGGGCGCGCTGGCGGCGACGCGCTCGGCGCTGGCGGCGGCGCCCCGCGATATCGAGATCGGCCGGCGGCTGGCCGGGCTCTACGACCAGCTCGGCGACGAGCGCGACGCCACCGCGACGCTGGAGGATCTGGTTCGCCGCCTGCCCGACGATTCCCAGCTGGTCGTCGAGCTGATCGATCGCCAGATGCGACGCGGGCAGCGCGCCGAGGCGTCCGCCGCGTTCGATCGCGCCCTCGCCCACTTCGCCGGCAACCGGGGCGCGTTGCAGCAGCTGGCGACCCTCGCCTCGCGGTCGGGCGAGGATCGGCGCGCGCTCAAGACCTGGCAGCAGCTGCGCCGGCTCGACGCTGGCAACGAGATCGTCATCATCGGCCTCGGCGAGTCGCAGTTTCAGCTCGGCATGAAGAACGATGCGCGCGCCACCTGGGCGGCGCTGCGCGAGCGCGTGCGGCCGCCCGCCCGCGGGCACCTGCGGCTGGCCGAGGTGCTGCTGGAGCACGATCTCGGGGCCGACGCGATCGTCGAGGCGAAGCGGGCCGAGGCGCTGGAACCGAAGAGCGTCGATCCCCATCGCCTGCTCGCGCAGATCTACGAGGCCACGAAGAAGCTGAACGAAGCGGTCGCCGAATGGAACACGGTGCTCGGCCTTGCCGATCGCAAGCTGCCCGGCGGTGAACAGTACGCCGGGCTGAGGCGGGAGGCGCGGGTGCGGCTGCTCGCGCTGCTGGTGCACCAGGGTCGCGGCCGGGTGGAAGCCCAGATCCGCCAGCTGCGCGACGACGCGCGTGCGAACCCGGACGATCTGGAGGTCGCGCTGTTCCTGGCTGAGGCGCAGCAGCGAACCGGCGACGCGAACGGCGCGATCGTGACGCTCAAGGATCTGCTCGCGCGCGCAAACGCGGCGAAGGCAAATCCGGCCTCACGCGAGATCGCCGTGGAGGCCGGCTTCGCGCTGGTCCACCTGCTGAAACGTACCGGCCAGCTGGACGACGCGGTGGCGCGTCTCGACGAGATCGCGCGCTTCGCGCCCGGACGCGCGCGCGAAGCCCACCTGCAGATCGCCGACATCGCGCTTCAGCGTTACGACGTGGCGCGGGCTCTGTCGCACGCCAAGGCCGCCGCCGCGACCGACGATCCACAGACGCTGGCGCGGGTGGGTGACCTGCAGGCGCGCGCCGGCGCCGACGACCTCGCGATCGCGACTTACCGCGCCGCCTCCGCCCACGACGCGAATCCGACGGTGACGCTCGCGCTGGTGCGGTTGCTCCTTCGCCGCGGCGACGAGCAGGAAGCGGCGGAGGCGCTGGGCGGATTGCTGCGGGCGTCGCGCGACGACGAGGCGATCGCGGAGGCGGGGCGTCTCGCGATCGAGCTGGCGGATCTGCGCGGGCGGATCCCCCAGCTCGAAACCGATCTCGCCGAGACGTTGGCGGCCGGCCAGGACACCCCCGCACGCCGGCGCCTGTTGGCGGCG
>DATFXS010000769.1:0-3072 GCA_035315605.1 Polyangia bacterium | reverse complement strand
CGGTCTACGATCGCCTCTACCGGCGATCGATCGACGAGCCCGAGGCGTTCTGGTCCGAGATGGCCGTGGCCGAGCTGATCTGGACCAAGCCGTGGACCAAGGTCCTCGACTGGAAGTTGCCGTGGGCGCGCTGGTTCGACGGCGGCGAGATCAACCTGTCGGCGAACTGCCTGGACCGCCACCTGGACACGCGCGGTGACAAGGTCGCCCTGCTGTGGGAGGGCGAGCCGGGCGACAGCCGCAAGCTGACCTACCGCGAGCTCCACGCCGAGGTCTGCAAGTTCGCGAATGCCATGAAGGCGCTGGGAATCGTCGCGGGCGACCGCGTCGCCATCTACATGCCGATGATCCCCGAGGCGGCGGTGGCGATGCTGGCCTGCACGCGCATCGGCGCCACGCACACGGTCGTGTTCGGCGGCTTCTCCGCCGAGGCGCTGCGCGATCGCATCAACGATTGCGGCGCGAAGCTGTGCATCACAGCGGACGGCGGCTGGCGGCGCGGCAAGTCGGTGCCGCTGAAGGCGAACGTCGACGGGGCGCTGGCGCAGACGCCCTCGGTGAAGTCGTGCGTCGTCGCGCGCCGCACCGGCGACAAGGTGACCATGCAGGCGGGGCGCGACGTCTGGTGGGACGACGTGATGGCCAAGGCGCCGGCTGACTGCCCGCCGGCCAGCCTGCCCGCCGAGCACCCGCTGTTCATCCTCTACACGTCGGGGACGACCGGGAAGCCGAAGGGGATCGTTCACACGACCGCCGGCTATCTGCTGGGCGCGCACCTGACGACGAAGTACGTGTTCGACCTGCGCGAGGGCGACATCTTCTGGTGCACGGCCGACATCGGCTGGGTGACGGGGCACAGTTACGTCGTCTACGGCCCGCTGTCGAACGGCACCACCGCCGTCATGTACGAGGGCGCGCCCGATCACCCCGAGAAGGATCGCTTCTGGTCGATCATCGAGCGGCGCAAGGTTTCGATCTTCTACACGGCGCCGACGGCGATCCGCGCCTTCGTCCGGTGGGGAAACGAGTTCCCGCAGAAGCACGATCTGTCGTCGCTGCGGCTGCTCGGCAGCGTCGGCGAGCCGATCAACCCCGAGGCGTGGATGTGGTACCACGAGATCATCGGCGGCGGCCGCTGCCCGATCGTCGACACCTGGTGGCAGACGGAGACGGGCGCCATCATGATGACGCCGATGCCGGGCATCACGGCGGCGAAGCCGGGCAGCTGCGCGCGGCCGTTCTTCGGCGTCGATCCCCAGGTGGTCAAGCGAGACGGCACACCCTGCGGGCCGAACGAGGGCGGCTTCCTGGTGATCAAGAAGCCGTGGCCGTCGATGCTGCGCGGGATTCACGGCGATCCCGAGCGCTACCAGAAGCAGTACTGGTCCGAGATCCAGGGCGTCTACTTCACCGGCGACGGATCGCGCCAGGATCAGGACGGCTACTTCTGGGTGATGGGCCGCGTGGACGACGTGCTGAACGTCGCAGGCCACCGCCTCGGCACCGCGGAGATCGAGAGCGCGCTGGTGTCGCACCCGGGCGTCGCGGAGGCGGCGGTCGTCGGCCCGCCTCACGAGCTGAAGGGGCAGGCGATCTTCGCGTTCGTGACGCCCAAGTCGGGGACGACGCCGTCGCCCGAGCTGAAGAAGGCCCTGTCGGACCACGTCGTCAAGGAGATCGGCGCGCTGGCCCGGCCGGACGAGATCCGGTTCACCGACGCGCTGCCAAAGACGCGCTCGGGCAAGATCATGCGCCGCCTGCTGCGCGAGATCGCGACCAGCGGCGCCGTGCGTGGCGATGTGACGACGCTGGAGGACATGGGCGTCATCAACCGGCTTGCAGCGGCGCGCGACGACGAGGAATAATCTCGCCGTCAGTGCTGCTGCTGTTGGCGACGATCGCGGCTGCGTCTCCGTCCGGCGGGGCGGCGGGGGCGGGGACCGCGCTGCGCGAGGCGCCCCTGCTCGACAAGGCCAAGGGTACGCGGGCGGTCGCCGCGTACCGCAAGGCGATCAACGACCTCTGTGACGGCCTCTGGTCGACGCCCGACGGAAAGCCGATGCGGCCTCAGTGGGATCCGAACAACTACGACGTCGTGCGATCGCTCGCGCCGCACACCGGCGACGAGCGCGCGACCGCGCGATTGAAGGAGATCGGGCTCGACGACGCCGACGCCATCACGCTCTGCGGAAGTACGGATCCGCCGGCGCGTCCGCTCGCTTCCGGGTCGTTCCTCGTCGCGGGAGCCGACGAAGTGCTGCTGGAAGTGGGCAACGGAGCGACCTCAGGAGCGACGCTCACGCTGGCGATCGTTCGCGGCAGCGGCAAGAGCTATCATCTCGTCACGCATCTTCCGGCCGGAGCGCGTCGGATAGGCAATCAGTTCGAAGCCCGCCTGCGGCTGACCACACGCACCCGGCGAGACGTGCTGTTCCTGTGCGAAGCGGGTGGGAACCAGGGCATCTATTCCAGCACCTGCGGCTTCCTGGGACACGGAAGCTTCCGCGAGCCACCCGAGCCGAGCAAACAGCTGCCCACGATCGCGAATCCGTCGCCCGAGGCGCCCGCCGACCCAGGCCTGGCCGATGAGCTCACGCTGGTGGATGTGCGGACGTGCGGACCGGTCGCGACCGTCGAGATGGGTAAAGTCTCCGCGCGCGGCGATCGGATGTTCGTGGACCTCGTCCTGGTCGATGCCGTCGCGGAGCCTGCGCACGGCGAAGAGGACAGTGCCTACTGCGGGCGGCAAGCCCAGCGCAAGGAGCGGCGGTTCACCCTCGAATACAAGTTCGAGGACGGCCGCTTGCGCCGCGTGACCCCCATCCCCGCCGACGTGACGGAGGTCCTGAACAAGAACCTGTAACGCGCGCGCAGTGCTTACGGGTGCTGCTTCTTATCGCGCTTCTGCTGGCCGCTGCCGTTGCCGTTCCCGTTCCCGTTGTTGCCGGGGGGCTGCGCGGGCGGCCCCGGCTGGCGGCGTTGCTGCTCGGCCAGGCGGCGCTGCTGGTCCTCTTGCTGGCGGCGCTGCTGGTCCGCCTGGCGCTGCTGCTCCTGCGCCTGGCGCTGCTGCTC
>DATFXS010000768.1:0-6425 GCA_035315605.1 Polyangia bacterium | reverse complement strand
GTCGATCGATTGGGGCTGTACGTGCGATAATGCGGGCGCCATGAATACACCTGACGATCTGAACAGCCCCTACCAGCCGCCGGCCGCCGAGCTGTCCGATCGACACGAGCAGCTGCCGAGGCTGGCACCGCACGAGCGTTCAGCGGCACCGAAGGTGTTCGGCGTGCTGTCGATCATCTTCGCGTCGATCGTGCTGCTGTTCAGCACACTCGGCCTGCTCGCCGGCGCGGCCACCGGCGCCGCGGGAGGCGCCGCCGGTCTGTCGTCGACGGACGCGGACAAGATCGCGGCCCAGGCCGGTGTGAAGGTCCTCGAGGGGTTCGCGGTCCAGAGCCTGATCCTCTTCGTGATGTCCGCGCTGCTGCTCGCGATCGGGATCGGACAGCTCCGATACCGGGTCTGGGCGCGCCGCTGGTCTGTCTACTGGGCGGGCGCGGCGCTGGTGTGCGTCGGCTTGCTGGTGGCGATCTCGATGTTGATCATTTCGCCGGCATACGCCGAGCTGTTCGATTCCGCGTCGTCGCAGCTGAAGCCGGGCGCGGAGGGACTGGGGTCGATGGGAAACCTGTCGATGGTGCTGGGCGGCACCTTCGCCGTGATGTGCGTCATCTTTTACACGCCGTACCCGGCGATGATGCTGCTGTTCTTCACGCGCGAGCACGTGCGCGCGTCGATGACCGAGTAGGGCCGGGCCCGGCGGTCAATTCCGCGCCGCGGACGGGGCGCGACCGAAGCGCTCCGCCGCGCGCGCCCGCGCCTTGGCCGCCTCTTCTTCGCGGTTGCGCGGCGCCGCCGTCGTCGACATCGAATCGACCAGCTTGCGGGCGATGCGAAACGTATCGTCCACGGCGCGGTTGAACGCGATCTCGTTCGCCTTGGAAGGCGCGGTGAAGCCGGACAGCTTGCGCACGAACTGCAGCGACGCCGCGCGAACCTCTTGATCCGTCGCGGGCGGTGCGAAGTTGAATAGTGTCTTGATGCTTCTGCACATGCCTACTGCCTAGCACGTTCGCCCGGACGGGGCGATTCGCCGCTTGCTCGGCCGAGCTACCCTCTGCATACTGCGCGCGAAATCACTCTCCCCAGGAGGAAAGACAATGAAGAGGACGACGACGTTGTTGTTGGTGCTTCCGGTCGTGACGACCGGTCTTGGCTTCGCGGGTGGTGTGGTGGCGGCCGCCGCGAAGGGCAAGGAGATCGAGGTGACGCCTGCCGCTGACGTGAAGTTCGAGGCGATGGATCCGAACGACAAGGAGATGAAGGGACCCTCGTTCGCGGTCGTGTTCGGCGACATCAAGAAGAAGGGCCAGCCGATCGGTATCCTGCTGAAGGTTCCCGCGGGCGGCGTGCCAGGTGCGCACTCTCACACGTCCGACGACTACGCCATCGGCATCACCGGCCTCGAACACGACTTCGCGCCGGGCGGTGACGAGGGGAAGGCGATCGGTCCCGGCGGGCACTGGTTCCAGCCGGGCAAGATGGTGCACGACAATAAGTGCGAAGCGAAGGGCGGCACCTGCCTGACCTTCATTTACATGCCGAAGGGCTTCGACTTCATTCCGGCGAAGACCGACGCGAAGACGGCGGCGAAGCCGGCCGAACCCGCCAAGGCGGCGCCGACGGCGGCTGCCGCGCCCGCGGCTCCCGCCAAGAAGTAATCAGAGAAGAAAGATAGATCGATCCGTGGGGGCCAACCGGCCCCCACTTTTTTGCGTCCCGTGCCCTCGTCAGTAGGGCGGTCCCCAGGTGCCGTTCTGCCAGACCCACTGGTATCCGTTCCAGACCCAGTGGCCGGGGACCCACACATAACCGGCGTAGGGCGGATAGGACCACGCGCCGCCGATCCAGACGCGAACGCCGCCGTTCCAGCCCCAGTAGCCGGGCACCCAGACGCGTGCGTACGGGTGGCCGTAGACAGGAGCGTACCCGTGGCCGTGGTAGATCGGCGCCGGGTGGTAATAGCCCGGCCCGCCGTGGTAGTAGCCCGGGCCGCCGTGGTAGCCCGGCGCGGGTGCCCCGTGATACGCGGGCGCCCCGTGGTAGCCGCCGGGGCCTCCGTGCCAGCCGCCGCCGCCCCAGCCGCCGTGAACACCGCCACCACCGGCGTGGCCCCAGGCGGCGGCGTGTGCCGCAGCCGGAGCCGCGATCAGCGCGAGCCCGAGCAGTGAGATCAATCCCAGCCGTTTCATGACTTGTCCTCCTCGTTTTAAGACGCACATCGGGCGGTTTTTGTTGCGTGATTTCCCGACAGAGTTTTCGCCGGTCGAGCTCGCTCGTGGCAGACGCACGCCCGGGCTGGCGGCGCGGCCCTGCTAGAGTTCGTGACGAATGTCCGGTCACCCCATCATCGCGGCGCCGCTGCCGCAGCCGTCGCTGCCGCCGCTCGCCGTGCGGATCCGGGCGAGCGCCACGCATTCGCTGCGCGCGATGGGTCTGGTTTGGCGTTCGGCGCCGGGCGGCGTGGTCGCGCTGGCGGTCCTGACGGTGGCTGCGGCGGCGCTGCCGCCGATCGTCGCGTGGGTCGGCAAGCTGATCATCGATGCGGTCGTGGCCGCGCACGCCGCGCTGCCGGGCGCCGCCCGATCCGCCGCGCTCGAACGAGGTGTGCGTCTCGTCGCGCTGGAGCTGGGCGCGGTGGTGGCGATGGCCGGGTGCGAGCGCGGCCTGGGGCTGGTGCGGCAGCTGGTCGGGCTCCGCCTCGGCATCGACCTCAACGTCCGGATCCTCGAGAAGGCGGAGAAGCTGTCGCTCAGGCACTTCGAGGATCCGGAGTTCTACGACAAGCTGACCCGCGCCCGGCGCGAGGCGTCGAGCCGTCCGCTGTCGCTGATCCAGAGCAACTTTCAGGTCATCCGGCACGGGCTGACGTTGGCCGGTTACATCGCGCTTTTGATCCGCTTCTCGGGCTGGATGGCGCTGGCGCTGCTGATCGCGACGGTGCCCGCCTTCGTCGCCGAGGCGCGCTTTTCGGGCGCGGCGTTCCGGCTGCGCAACTGGCGCTCGCCCGACTCGCGCCGCCTCACCTACCTGGAATACGTGCTCGGCAACGACGAGCACGCCAAGGAGGTGAAGCTGTTCGGTCTCGCGCCGTTGCTGCTGGGGCGCTACCGACGGCTGGCGGAGACATTCTTCGCCGACGATCGGCGGCTGGCCGTGCGCCGGATGGTGTGGGGTTACGCGCTGTCGCTGATCAGCACGGTCGTGTTCTACGGCTGCTACGCGCTGATCGTCGTGGCGACGGTCCGGGGGCGGCTGTCGCTGGGGGACATGACGCTGTACCTGGTGGCTTTCCGCCAGGGGCAGCAGAGCTTCCAGGCGGTGCTGTCGGCACTCGGCGGCATGTACGAGGACACGCTGTACATGACGAACCTTTTCGAGTTCTTCGCGATCCCGACCGAGGACAGGAAGACGATCAGGCCGGTCGCCGTCGTTCGCGCCGAGGAAGGGGTTCGCTTCGAGGGTGTCGGCTTCAAGTACCCGGCGCCGGGCGGGGCGGAGCGGCGCGACGCGGCCGACAAATGGGCGCTGCGCGGGGTCGACGTGTTCGTGCCCAAGGGTCAAAGCCTGGCCCTGGTCGGCGAGAACGGCGCGGGCAAGACGACTTTCATCAAGCTGCTCGCCGGGCTGTACGAGCCGACCGAAGGACGGGTGCTGCTCGACGGGCGCGATGTGCGCGCGTGGGACGAACGCGAGCTGCGCGCGCGGATCGGCGTCATCTTCCAGGACTTCAACGAGTACCAGCTGGCGCTGCGCGAGAACGTGGCGTTCGGCAGCGTCGATCACCTGGATGACGAGCTGCGGGTCGGGCGCGCGGTCGACCAGGGTGGGGCGAAGGAGCTGGTGGCGACGCTGGTGGGCGGCCTCGACGCGCAGCTGGGACGCTGGTTCGCGGGCGGCGTCGAGCTGTCGGGCGGGCAGTGGCAGAAGGTGGCGCTGGCGCGCGCGTTCATGCGCGAGGAGGCGGACATCCTGATCCTCGACGAGCCGACGGCGGCGCTGGACGCCGAGGCCGAGCACGCCGTGTTCCAGCGCTTCCGCGCGCTCGCGGCCGGGCGGACGACGATCCTGATCTCGCACCGTTTTCCGACGGTGCGCATGGCCGATCGGATCCTGGTGCTCGAGGCGGGGCGCGTGATCGAGGACGGCACGCACGCCGAGCTGCTCGCGGCGGGCCGGCGTTACGCCCACCTGTTCAGCCTGCAGGCCGCCGGGTACCGGTAGACCCGTCGCGCAACCGGGCGCCGTCCTTTTCTGTATCGGGAGGCGTGAATCGCGACGCGCGTTTCTCTCGCCACGTTCTGATCGCCTGGATTCTCTGGGCGGTGTCGTTGCTGCTGCCTGCGGCGGGCATCCGGCAGGGCGGGGCGCTCATCAGGAATGACGTCCTGCTGCCCGGCTGGCAGGTGGCGCTCGCTGCGGAGAGCGAACCGCTTCGCGGCATGTCGGTGGCTGGTCGGATCGCGGTCAGGATCATGGGGCTGACGAATCTGCTGATGCTCGTCAGTCCGGTGACGGAGGTTGTTCGGCGCCGCGCGGTCAGACAGGGCTTCCTGGTCCTCGCCATCGGCGCGGCCGGCCTGAACGCCAGCGCGTTGCTTTTCAACTTCGCGTCGCTGCTGTCGTACGGCTACTGGGTCTGGCTGACGTCGTTCATCGTGCTGGCGTCGACGCTCTGGCGGTACCGATCGCTCCGTCGCGATTGATCAGGCGCCCGAGAGGCGCGCGAGCGCGGCTTCGGCGTCGGCGCGCGCCTTTTCGGCCGCTTCGGCGTCGGCGCGCGCGGTGGCCGCGTGGACCTCGGCGACGGCGATCGATTCGCGCGCGGCGGCGACCGCCCGCTCTGCGCGCTCGACCTTCTTGCGCGCGGCGGCCTCGGCGCCGCGCAGTCGCTTGACCTCGCGCTCCGCCTGGACGATCTCCTTCGTGCGTACGCGTGTCTGTGCCGTCGTCTCGGCGGGCGCCGCCGTCGGGGCGCTGTCGGCAGCCGCCGCGGCCGGGCTGGACGCGGCGCCGTCGGCCGGCGCCGCCGCGCTGCCGAACAGGCTCTCGCTCGCCTGTTCGGCGAGGTCGCGGACCATACGCCCCTGCTCAAGCGTCGCGCGGGTGTCGGGGCTGCCCGCTGCCGCGCGCAGGTTCGCGATCGCGCGCAAGATCACCTGCGGCGTGATCTCGAGGCCGGCCCCGGCGAGGATCTCGCTGGCCCGGTCGCGAAGCTGGTGCAACACCTGGCGGTGCTCGACGGCCGCCGTCGCGTACTCCGAAATGGGCGCCGTCTGCAGCCGCTCCGTGACCTCGCTCAGCCGCCGGACCAGCTCGGGATCGCGGCGCGCGATCTGGTTGACGGTCCAGAGCGCCAGCGACGGGCGCGGGATTTTCTCGACCGCCTTCGCTTCGTCCTTCCGCCCGGCGCTCTTCAGCGCCGCGACGATGCGCTTGCGTTCCTCGATGAAGCCGGCCGGCGGCGCGGCGAACAGGCTGTCGAGATCGTCGGACGCCACGCTCACGGCCCGATCAGCGAACGACCTTGACGTTGACGATCCCGGTCCCGGTCGCCCGCCACATGTGCAGCCACATCGCCATCAGCATCTCGGGGGCGCGCGCCGTGGCGATGTCACCCAGGTCGAGCACGTCCTTCCAGCCGAACGACTTGAGCAACTCGGCGGCCGCGGCCTTGGCCGCCGCGTCGTTGCCCGACACGAAGATCGTGTGCTCGCCGCCGGCCAGCGCCTGCGGCGCCACCATGACCGGCGCCCCGACCGTGTTCAGCGACTTCACGACCTTCAGGTTCGGAAATGCGGCCTGAATTCGTTCCGCCAGGCAGTTGCTCCAGCTGGCGAGCACGCCGGGCGGCATCCCCTTGCTGAAGTCGAGCTCGTTGGCGGTATCGATCAGCACCTTGGGGCCGACCTTGTCGGCGCGGGCCAGCTTCAGCGCGTCGACCGACGCCTGTCCGTGAGTCGCGTTGATCAGAAGGTCGCCGTGCGCCGCCGCTTCGACGAAGGTGACGACCCGGCCCTTTGCTTCACCCCTCGCGACCTTGGCGACCGCCGCCAGCCACTCGCGCAGCGTGCCCGCCATGTTCTTCTTGTCGTCGAGCTTGGACGCGTCTCGCGTTCCGAGGACGACGTCGTGTCCGAGCTCGACGAGCTTCGCGCCCAGAGTCTGGGCGACGACGCCCGAGCCGATGATTCCGATTTTCATGGCCGCCTCCGATCCGGATCTGCGCTGAATGATAAGGCACGTTATTTTTCGCGCCACCATGTCGTACGCCATTCGGTCCGTTGGCCTCGACGGAGGGTGATCGATCGACCGCGTCGTTGTAGCCTGCGGGAATGCGGGCGTTTCTGGTCGGCGTCGTGCTGGCGGTCGCCTCGGTCTTCGTCGGGCCGGTCCGTCCGGCGGCGGCCGGCGACTATCCGCCCGAG
>DATFXS010000767.1:0-6030 GCA_035315605.1 Polyangia bacterium | reverse complement strand
CCCGGGGTGCGGCGGAGGGTGCCCAGGGTGCGGCGGGTGGTGGGGGTGCTGTCGGCGCGCAGGGCGGCGCAGATGCGGCCGCGCGCGGTGCGGCGATCGCGCCGTTCCCGTGGCGAATCGAGAAGGACCCGGCGTCGAGCGCGATCCTCCGTACGTTCGAACGTGCGGTGGAGCTGGAGTACCGGCTGGCCGACGGCGCCCGCAACAGCCAGTTCGTTGCGCTCGCGACGGACCTGCACGGCCAGCCGTTCCGCGCCATCGACCTCGATCTGCTGCCGGACCGCCCGATCCGCGTCGGCGTCCAGGTCCGGGTCGAGGACGGCCGGCGGTGGGGGAGGTCGTTCTATCTCGATCCCGCCGGGACGGCGATCCACGCCGAGCTTTCGGCGATGCGCGCCGTAGGGACGGCGGGCCCCAGCCCGCCGGCCGGCGAGGCCGTGACCTCCATCCTGCTCGTGGTCGATTTGACCAACGCCGCCCCGGGCGGTTCCGGCCGCATCCGCGTCCAGTCTAGTGCGCTAGCGAAGTAGTGCGCTAGACACATAGTGCGCTAGTACGCTAAAAGAGACCTGTCCCCTTTTTCCCGGGCCGCCGAAAAGGGGACAGGTCCCTTTATGTTCGTCGAGCTTCGGAAGGAAGACCCCCGCCCCTTCTACCGGCAGATCGCCGACGAGGTGCAACGCGCCGTCAGCGTGGGCGTCCTCAAGCCGGGCGAGGCGCTGCCCGCGACGCGGCAGCTCGCGCAGGAACTGAAGCTGAACCCGAACACGGTGCAGCACGCCTACCGCACGCTGACCCAGGAAGGGATCATCGAAATGCGGCGCGGACTGGGCGCGTTCGTGTGCGCGAAGCCGCGCGAACCCAGGCGCGCTTCACAAGCCGTCGCGCGCCAGATCGCGGAACGGGCGCTGCGCGAGGCCTTCAGGAACGGATTGCTCGCCAGCGACCTCCTGAAGGCGCTCGAAGAGATCGCGCCATCAGGTTCGGGCGGTCAGCAGTAGATACGCGGCGCTCCCCGCCGCCAGGATGTTCGGGGCCCAGCCCGCCATCACGGGCGCCAGCACACCCGCCTTGCCGATTGCGCCGAACGCCCCCATCACGATCCAGTAGGACAGCGCCAGGACGATCCCGATGCCGATGCCGTACAGCGTGCCGCGCTTGCCCGTCGTCATGCCGAACGGGATCGCGAGCAGCGTCATCACGACGGTGACGAAGGGGAAGGCGAGCTTCTTCTGCAGGTCGATCGTCAGCGGGACGACGTTGAATCCGCTGGCCGAGAGTTCCTCGATGTAGCGCCGCAGCTGAGGGACGGTCATCATCTCGGCGAGCGGCGCGGCGGTCTCGAAGTAGTCGGGCGGCTCGAGCGCAACGGGACGCTGGGGGAACACCTCGTAACCGCCCTTGCGGACGGTGTAGTTCTGCTCCCAGCCCTTCACGCCCACCCACGCGCCGTTCTCGTAGCGGACGTGCCGCGAGAACAGCTGGCTCTCGAGCGCCCAGGCGTCCTTCTGCGGACGATAGACGGTGAGGTTGAGCAGCGACTTGCCGACCGCGTCGAACGCATCGTAGTGATAGATCGCGCCGTCGCGCGCCACGACCCAGCGCCGCAGGAGCGGGTTCGACGTGCGGGGCGAGCGCCCGCGAATGGTGGCGTCGAGCGCCTCGGCGCGCTGGTTCGCCTTGGCCATCACCTGCTGCTCGAGGCCGTAGAGCACGCCGCTCCACGCGAGCGCGAGCACGAGCAGCGGCGCGGCGACGCGGTACAGGCTGATGCCGCACGCCTTCATCACCGACAGCTCGTTCGACCGGCTCAGGACGCCGAACGTCACGAGGACGCTGAGGAGCGCCGCGAGCGGGATCACGTAATACACGAACTGCGGCGTCATGTAGCCGAGCAGCGACACGATCTGGACGCCGGAGGCCTGGCCCTTGAGCAGCTTGTCGGTCTTGTCGATGAACGTCGAGATGTAGAAGATGCCGAGCAGCGCCGCGAACGACAGGGCCGCCGCCCTGAGGTACATCGCGCTGATGTAGCGGTCCAGGATGTTGGGCAGCAGCCACGACTGGTTCGGGATGCGGATGACGATCACCGTTCCGCGGCGCTTCCGCACGGGCTGGGCCTGCGACGACTGCGACGACTGCGGAGACTGCGCCGCCGCCGACGCGCGCTCGCGCCAGCGGTCGATCCAGGCCTTCGCCGCGCCGGTGAGTTTCACGACGCTGCGGAACGGCAGGCGCCCTTCGGCCCACCGCGCGCGCCAGATCAGCGCCATCACGCCGAACGGCAGCAGGATGATGTTCGGCCACCACCGCGACAGTTGTCCGACCAGCAGCGGTTTCGTGTAGCCCAGCTCGCCCGAGTAGTACCCCTTGGTGATGCCCTGCGCCAGGTACAGCAGCACGTAGTAGGCGAAGATCACCGCGATCCCGACGACGAAGCCGGCGAGCTTCCCGTCCCGGGCGACGCTCAGGCCCAGCGCCACGCCGATGACCGCAAACACGAGGCACGCGGCGGGGAAGGAGAACCGCTGCTGGATCGCCTCCATTTCCTGGTGCGCCGGCATGTTGTGCGCGAGCTTGTCGGCGGCCTGCTGGTGGAGGCCGTCGATCGACAGCTCGTTGTTGCCGCGCAGGAGCTCGGCCTGGGGAAACACGCTGTTCGGGTCGAGCTTGACGTAGTGCTGCTTCGTGAAGCGGTAGGTGTTGATCTCCCTGGCGTCGGGACCGGTGCTCGAATAGCTCGAGCCGTCCTCCAGGACCAGTACGACCGTCTGCTCCGCCCGGTTCATCACCAGCCGGCCGGTACGCGCCATATAAAGGATCGGCGCCTCGGGCTTCGTGGTGTCGGCGACGAGCACGTCCTTCCACCCGCCGCCACCCTGAGGGATGTCGCGTGCGTACAGCACCCAGTTCGGGAAGTCCTCGAAGAAGACCTGCGGCCGGACGTCGCTCTCGACCTTCTTCGAGATGACCTCGTACGACAACTGCCGGAACGTCTGGTTGGCGTCGGGGATCGCCCAGAGCATGACGTAGAGGTGGACCGCGGCGGCGACTCCGGCCAGGAGCAGGACCGGCCGCAGCAGGCGGTACGGGCTGACGCCGCACGCCAGGAGCGCCACCGCCTCGCGGTCGCCCGACAGGCGGCCGAGGCCGATCAGCAGACCCACCAGCAGCGCCATCGGGATCGTCAGCCCGAGCGCCTGCGGGATGAGCGTGAGCATCATCCGCAGCGCGATCCCCCAGGGCACGCCCTTGGCGACCAGTTGCTCGAGCTGTTCCATGAACGGCGGGATCTCCAGGATGAACGTGAAGATCAGCAGGGACAGGAACAGCGGCGGAAGAATTTCGCGGATCAGGTACCGGTCGAGCGTTTTCACTGGGGTTCTCAAGGATACCGCGTCCGGAGGGCGGACCTGCGGGATCCGACGTTCTGACGACGGAAACCGGCATCGCAGTTGGGGCTGGCGACCGAGATCGGCTGCGCGGAGTTTCCACAGCCCGGTTTTGCGGGCCATTTCGGTGGGTTCTGATAATGTATGTTATGTTAACTAAGTCGTCAGGATCGGTTGTTGAGGAGGTCGAGCGCGTGCCCCTCACCAGGCTCCCAACGACCATGGCGACGCCCTCAGCTGCGTTGAGCGCTCCCCGAGGGTGACGGCGTGCCGAACGCGACCTGAAGCACCAGCCAGGGTCCGGAGACGGCGACCGGCATCGCGATCCACAGCACGACGCCGCGCCGGAACGGCCCGCTGGTGTCGGGCCTCGAGATCAGGACGAACCGGAGCGCCGCGACGATCGCCGCGAGGCCCGCGATCGTCACCGGCTCTCGCGGAGTTCCTTGATGATGGCTTCGAGGGCCTCGATGACTTCGTCGCGTGAGGCGCGGCTCTTGTTGAAACTGAGCTTGAGGTTGAACGCCTTGGTCGGCGGACGGAACGCGAAGACGTAGTGCTTGGGCCGGCCGGCCTTCGGTTTGGCGGACTCTTTTTCCTTCCGGACCGTCTCGCGGGTGGCGCCGCCGTCGCGGGCGATCCGTTCCACCAGGGCGACCATTTTCTGGGGGTCGCCCTGCCTAACTACCTCTAAAAGCAATGACTTGGAAGAAATGTCGGCCAGCCGACAAAGGTTCTTGACCTCGTCGGGCATATTGTTCAGCGACAGGGACTCGGTGATGGCCGTGCGCGACTTCCCCAGCTTCCGCGCCATGTCTTCGTGCGTATACGCGCAGCGCTGGGCCAGTGACTGCAGCGCCTCCGCCTCTTCGAACGGCGTCAGGTCCTTGCGCTGGATGTTCTCGATCAGCGCCACCTCGATGATCTCCGCATCGTCGACTTCGCGGATGACGATCGGCACCTCGCGCAGCCCGACCTGGACCGCCGCCTGATAGCGCCGCTCGCCGGCCACGATCTGGAACCGCCGCCCGCGCTGCCGCACGATGATCGGCTCGATGATCCCTTTCTCGGCGATCGACGCCATCAGCTCCGACAGATCCCCCATGACCTGCCGCGGCTGGTTCGGGTTCGGGTCGAGCTCGTCGATCGGCACGAGCCGGCCGATGGGCGCGCCCGCCGAACTCGTCAAGGCCTCCACGTAGTGCTCGTCGTGGCGCATCCGCACGGTCGACGGCAGTCCTCGCTTAGGCACGATCCATGACCTCCTCTTTATCTGAGGGGCGAGCGCCCCTCAGACTCCCCCACACGCGCTCTCGCTCGCCGTTGCTCGCTCCGATCGCGTGGCTCGTTCGCCATCAGGCGCGGTCCATGACTTCTTCGCAGAGCCGGTAATACTCCGCGGCGCCCGTCGAGTCGGGCGCAAACGTGAAGATCGATTCCTTGTAGGCGGGGCTCTCCTCGAGCCGCACGCTCTTGGTAATCACTGTCTTGAACACTTTGTTGCCGAACACCTTGTCGATCTGCGCCCGGATGTCGCGCGCCAGCGACGTGCGCTTGTCGTGCATCGTGATGACGACCCCCAGGATCCGCAGCCCGGGGTTGGCGCGCGCGCGCACCTTCTCGATCGTCTCGAGCAGGTCGTCCGTCCCCTCGAGCGCGAAATACGACGACTGGATCGGAATGAGCAGGTGCGTGGCCGCCACCAGCGCGTTCACCGTCAGCAGTCCCAGCGTCGGCGGGCAGTCGATGACGATGTTCGGGAACCGCGCCGCCATCGGCTGAAGACGGTCCTTCAGGCGGTAGTGCGAGTCGATCTCGCCCACCAGCTTCGATTCGAGCTTCGCGAGCGCGATCCGCGACGGCGCCACCCACAGGTTCGGCTGGTGCGGCGAGGGCAGGACGACGTCGTCGAACGATACGTCCTTCTCGAAGATCGCGTCGTAGACGCTGCGCTGCACCGTCGCGACGTCGAGATACGACATCGTGCTGTTGGCCTGCGGATCCAGGTCGACCAGAAGCGTCGGCTTGCCCCGGAGCGACAGCGCGGCGGCGAGGTTGATCGCGGTCGTGGTCTTCCCCACGCCGCCTTTCTGATTGGCGATCGCGACGATCACGGTGGTCCCGCCGCGATGATAACCGATTAGCTTCGAATCACATCTTGTACTTGCCCATATCGTCGGGGTCGAGCGACTCGAGCCACTTCTGCAGCCGCTCCGTCTCCCCCTTCTCGGGCACGAGATCCGACGTCTTCGCGTGGTCGATGACCTTCTCCTCGACGAAGATCGGCGCGCGGGCGCGCAGCGCGAGGGCAATCGCGTCGCTCGGACGCGCGTCCACCGCCATCATCTCGCCGCCGACGGTGAGGTAGATGAGCGCGTAGAACGTGTTCTCCTTCAGGTCCGACACGACGATCTTCTCGATGCGGCCGCGCAGATCCTGGATGACGTTCTTGAGCAGGTCGTGCGTCATCGGCCGCGGCGTGGTCACGTTCTCGATCTGCAGCGCGATGGCATTGGCTTCGAAGATCCCCACCCAGATCGGCAGCACCCGCTGCCCGTCCTTGTCGCGCAGGATGACGATCGGCGTGTTCGTGATGGGGTCAACCATCAACCCCTTGATCGACATTTCAATCTGCATA
>DATFXS010000766.1:0-12061 GCA_035315605.1 Polyangia bacterium | reverse complement strand
GCCGCCGCCGAACGCGATGCCCATGCCGCCGCCCTTACCGGCCTGCAGCAGCACGACGAGGATCAGGAACACGCAAACGATGAGATGGACGATGGTCAGGAACGTATTCATGCCGCTGAGCCTTCCTTCACGAGACGAACGAACGATTCGGCGGACAGCGAGGCGCCGCCGACGAGGCCGCCGTCGACGTCCACCTCGGCCATGAGCGCGCGGACATTGTCCGGCTTCATGCTGCCGCCGTAGAGGATGCGCATCCGGGATGCAACCGCTGCCGCGCGCGCGCCGACGCGGGTGCGAATGAAGTGATGCACCTCCTGCGCCTGGGCCGGGGTGGCGTTGCGGCCGGTGCCGATCGCCCAGACCGGCTCGTACGCGATCACGACGCGCTCCAGGGCCGCGTCGTCGATGTCGGCCAGGGCGGCGTCCAGCTGCGCCTGCACGCGCCCGATGGTCTCGCCGGCGTCGCGTTCGGCCAGCGTCTCGCCCACGCAGATGATCGGCTGCAGGCCGGCCCGCAGGGCGGCGCGCGCCTTCAGGTTGACGGCCGCGTCCAGCTCGCCGAACAGCTGCCGCCGCTCCGAGTGGCCGACGATGACGTGCTTGCACCCGGCGTCGGCCAGCTGCGACGGCGCCACCTCGCCGGTGAACGCGCCCTTTTCCTCCCAGAAGCAGTCCTGCGCCGCCACCGTGACCGGACCGTCCTCCAGCCGCTTGGCCACCGCGTACAGCGCCGTGAAGCTGGGGGCGACCGCGACGTCGACGTCACGCAGGACGGCGACGCCGTTGCGGACGTCGGTCGCCAGCGCCAGCGACTCGGCGATCGAGCCGTTCAGCTTCCAGTTGCCGCAAAAGAAAGGCCGTCTGCTGGCTGCCATCGTCGCTCTTTCTAGCTCTCCAGCGCGGCCAGGCCCGGCAGCTTCTTGCCCTCGAGGAACTCGAGCGACGCGCCGCCGCCCGTCGAGATGTGGGTGATCTTGTCGGCGACGCCGCTCTTCTGCACGGCCGCGACCGAGTCGCCGCCGCCGACGACCGACAGCGCGCCGCGCGCCGACGCGACCGCCTGCGCGACCGCCAGCGTGCCGGCCGCGAACGGCTCGGACTCGAACACGCCCATCGGGCCGTTCCAGAAGATGGTCTTCGCGCGCGCGATCGCGTCCGCGAAGCCGCGCGCCGTGTCCGGGCCGATGTCCAGCGCCGCCAGCTCCTCCGGGATCGCCATCGCTTGCACGACCCGGCCCGTTTCCGACTTCGTTCCGGCCGCGGCGACCGCGTCGCGCGGCAACAGCACGTCGACGTTCGCGTCCTCGGCCTTCTTCAGGAAGGCGCGCGCGATCGCGAGCTTGTCGTCCTCAACCAGCGATCGGCCGAGCTTGCCCCCCTTCGCCTTGAGGAACGTGTTTGCCATCGCGCCGCCGATCAGCAGCTGGTCGACCCGCGCCAGCAGGTTCTCGAGGACCCCGATCTTGTCCGACACCTTCGCGCCCCCGATGATGGTGACGAACGGGCGCTCGACCTCGCCGAGCAACCGGCCCAGGAACTTCACCTCGCGCTCCATCAGCAGGCCGATTCCCTTGTCGGCGACGAACTTCGTGATGCCGGCAGTCGAGGCGTGGGCGCGGTGCGCGGTCCCGAACGCGTCGTTGACGTAGACGTCGGTGTAGCTGGCCAGCGCCCGGGCGAAGGCCTCGTCGTTCGCCTCCTCGCCGGGCGAGAAGCGGAGGTTCTCCAGCAGCGCCACGGCGCCGGCGTGCAGGTCGTTCACGACCTTCCGGGCGCCGTCACCGACCGGCTCGTCCGTCAGCGCGACGTCGGCGCCAATCAGCTCGGCCAGGCGCGCCGCCACCGGTTCCAGCGAGTACTTCTTGTCCGGCTTTCCCTTGGGGCGACCGAGGTGCGAGGCCAGAACCACGCGGGCGCCCTTGTCGATGGCGTACTTGATCGTCGGCAGGCTCTCGCGGATGCGGGTGTCGTCCGAAACCGCGCCGTTTCCGTTGAACGGGACATTGAAGTCGACGCGGATGAAGACGCGCCGGCCCCCGATATCCAGCTCCGAGATCGTCTTGATCGACATGGTTGTGGTCGCTGCGCCCGGAACTTCGAACCGCGCGGCACAAAAAAAAGCGCGCCCGGTCTGGGCGCGCGGAAGAATGCTTCAGAAGCTCGCGGAACGCTAGGAAAACTAGCGGTCGGCTAGACCAGCGGGCGGTCGCCGATGTCGGTCGTCACCAGCGAGATGATCTCGGTGGCGAGGGCCACGATCTGCTTCGGCTCGTAGCCGTTCTCGCGTAGCTCTTTGTAGATGGACTTCGAGAGAATCTGGATCGCCTTCTCGCGATTCGGCAGGGCGGCGGCCGGCGCAGGAGCCGGTGCAGCCGCAGCGGTCTTGGGCTTCATTGTCTTCCCGGTGATGGGCATCGTCTGTGTCGCGGCCTGAGCCATGAAGGCAGTTCCTCCCTGAAGGTCGCGCCCTCATTTAGCACGGGGTGTGCCACGGGGACAATATATTGTAAGTTATTGAAATCGCATGAAACTTTATGGAAACCTAGGGGTTGACCGCGAACGATGTTACGCACCCCTCACGACCCCACCCACCGCGTCTCACCCCGAGAAGCGCCAAAATCCCGTCGAGGAACTGTCACCCGTGCGTCACGGCGGCATCTGCGGGGACGGTGGGTTGTGACGCGGTGGGTGCGAAAGATGTTTTGCACTCGATCCTGGCTCTGCGTTCCTGGACGAACGGTATTCATGGGCGACGGGGTACGAGATTTTCCGTCCGAATATCCGACGGCCGGTCGACTCGACCTGCCGTAGAATCGAAGCGCAACCGCGAGGTTCCCCTTGAAGCAAACACAGTCGGTCGAGATTGCGTACCTCATGAGTGGCAGCGTGGTCTCCCAGCGCCGCCTTTCCCGACGGGGCGAGTGGCGGGCGGCGGCTTCGGCGTTCGCGATGGTGGCCGGAATGTCGGTCGCGAGCGCCCTCCTGGTCGGGGTGGCGTTGCTCGGCGCTCACCGCGTGGTCTACGCGACCGCGTACTTCGGTGTCTGGGCGTTCGCGTCGCTGGCCGCGGCGGGGATCGCAGCGGTTCGCGCCGCGCAGCGCGCGCGCTGCTACGGCATCGGCGCGAGCATCGACGATGATGCCTTCGCCGGCGCGCCGCTGCCGCTGGTGCGGCGGACGCCGCGCGGCTACGTGATGCGGCTGGCGCCCGGGATGACGGGGCAGCTCGAGAGCGGGCGGGCCCCGATTCCCCTCGAGAGCGTGATCGGCGAGGGCGTGGTCGACGTTCCGCTGCCGGCCGACGCGCGCGCGGAGATCCAGATCGGCCCCGCGATGTTCGTGGTACGCAGCGGTCCCGATCGCGGTGGCGTGCCGGCGCTGCCCGCCGGCGTGCTGCGGAGGTTCGCGCGCAAAGCGCTGTTGCCGCTTCAGCTGGCGGCGCTGGCGAGCCTGCTGTGCGCCGTGCGCATCGGCGCCCAGATAAGCGACGCGGAGATGAAGTCGGCGATCCCGGCCGACGCCACGCCGATGGAGGTCGAGCTGGCGTTGCGCAAGGAGGCTCAGCTGCAGGCGAGCTCGCTGCATCAGTGCTTCGACGTGATGCCGATCAGCTGCCAGCGTCGGGGGTACGTCGGCGTCGGACTGTCGCTGTCGCGCGAGGGCGAGATCCGCACGCACAAGATCGTGGGCTCCTCGTACGGCGCGGACTGCCCGGTCAACCAGTGCCTGTCCGACGTGGTCGGGAGCTGGTTCTTCGAGCCGCTGCCGCAGTCGATGACGCTGGTGCTGCCGGTTCAGGTGTTGCGCACGGACAAGCCGCTCCCCTACGGCCCGGCGCGCGCGGCGGCGGACGTCGAGCGGCAGAAGGCGCGGAGCGCGCAGACGAGCCTGGATTGAGCACGCCCGACAGTCCGGAGGCGCGGCAGCGCGCCGTCGAGCTGCTCGAAGCGAATCACGTCTTTCCCTGCAGCATTTCGGTCTCGGTGATCGCGCGAAACGACGAGGAGGTCGCGGCGCGGATTCTGGCCGCGGCCAACGCCGCCCTGGATCAGCCGCTCGCCCAGGACGCTCACGAACGCCACCCGTCGGCCCAGGGGAAGTACGTCAGTCACCGCCTGAACGTGCCGTGTGCCAGCGCGGCCGCAGTGCTGGACCTGTTCGCCCGGCTGCGCGCCGTCGACGGCGTCATCACGGTGCTGTGAGCTCGGCGCGCCAGCGGCGCGAGCTGTCGACGGCAGCACGGTAGTCGGCGAGCGCGCGCTCGCGGCGCGCAGTGGTCCAGCCGAGCTCGGCGGTCAGGATCGCCGCGACGCCTTCCGCCGCCACCAGACCCTGGTCGCGGGCGTCGCGGAACAGCGGGATGCGGCGCCGGAGGACGTCGGTGACGTCGCACGCCAGGTCGGCGCGGACCGCGTGAACGACCTCGGCCCATAGATAGGGGAGCTCGGGATCGATCCGGCGGGCGAGGTCGCCGGAGCCGGCGAAGAGCTTCAGCACCTGGTCCGCGCGCCCGCCATACGCGGCGGCGAGGTGAGCGGTCACGTCGGCGTCGAGGCCGGCGGCGGCGAGCGCCGCGGGCGGCGGGCCGCCGCCCGGCAGCGGACGTTCCGGCGTCGTGCAGCGATCGAGCGTGCGTTCCAGGCCGGCGGCGCGAAGCAGGTCGATGGCGCGGTCGACGGCCTCCTCGCCCATCCGGCGCAGCGTCGTCAACTTGCCGCCCGCGATCGCGAGCAAGCCGTCCGCGGCGCGCGCGATCTCGTGCTCGCGTGAGGTCTCCGACGGCGTGTGGGCGCCGGTCGCGAGCAGGGGACGCAGCCCGGCAAAGGTCGACAGCACGTCGTCGGCGGTCAGGCGCAGGCTGGGGAACGCGTGGTTCGCGGCCTCGAGCAGGTAAGCGACGTCCTCGCCGCGGGCCCGGATCTCGTCGTCGATTCGCGGCGGCCGCGGGGATTCCCAGTCGGTGTCGGTGGTGCCGACGATCGTCCGGTGGCCGGCGGGCAGCGTGAAGAAGATCCGGTTGTCGCGCGGCGAGCGCAGCACCAGCGCCCGATCGCGGTGCGGGAAGCGGGCCGCGTCGAACACCAGGTGGACGCCCAGCGTTGGACGGAGGCGGTGCGACTCGCCGTCCGCGAGGAATGCGTCGGTGAAGGGGCCGGTCGCGCTCAGCACCACGCGCGCACGCGCCTCCAGCCGGTCGCCGGTCTCCGCGTCGGCGAGCCCGGCGCCGACGACGCGGCCGCGGCGGTCGCGCAGCAGGCGCTCGGCGCGCAGGTGGTTGGCGACGGCGGCGCCGTTCGCCTCGGCGTCGAGCACGTTCTCGAGCACGAGCCGGGCGTCGTCGGTCTGGCAGTCGACGTAGGAGACGGCGCCGGCCAGCCCGGCGGTGCGCAGCAGGGGCGCCAGCTCGTAGACCGCGCCGGGTGACAGCTTGCGGCCGCCGGACGCGGGCGGGCGCCAGAGGGCGAGGGCGTTGTAGATCGTGACGCCGACGGCGAGGGCGGAGACGCCCGGACTTTCGCCCCGGTAGCCGGGGAACAGGAACTCGATCGGCCGGCAGAGGTGCGGCGCCGTCCGCATCAGACGCCGGCGTTCGGTCAGCCCCTCGAAGACGAGGGGGAAGTTGCCGTACTGGAGGTAGCGGATGCCGCCGTGGATCAGCTTCGACGACTGGCTGGAGGTCTGGGCGGCGAAGTCGCCCGCGTCGCACAGCCCGACCTCCAGCCCGCGCAAGGCGGCGTCGCGCGCCGCGGCCGCGCCCGTGGCGCCGCCGCCGACGATCAGCAGATCGAAGGGGCGCGCGGCGAACCTTTCCAGCGCCGCCCGTCGCCGCGCGGCCGGCGTCATGGCGGGGGGCGGCCGCTCATTCCTTGAGCGCGATGTGCAGCTCGTCGAGCTGCTTCTTCGACACCGGACCCGGCGCCTCCGTCATCAGGTCGGTGCCCTTTTGCGTCTTCGGGAACGCGATCACGTCGCGCAACGAATCGGCGCCGCACAGGAGCATGGCCAGCCGATCGACGCCGGCTGCGATGCCGCCGTGGGGCGGGGGGCCGTACTTGAACGCCTCCAGCAGGAACCCGAACTTCGCCTGCGCGTCCTCGTCTGAGAGGCCGAGGGCGCGAAACACGCGCGCCTGCACGTCGGAACGGTGGATACGGACCGATCCGCCCGCCAGCTCGTTGCCGTTCAGCACGAGATCGTAGGCGCGCGCGCGCACCGAGCCGGGATCGCTCTCGAGCCGTTCGAGATCGTCGGGGTTCGGCGACGTGAAGGGGTGGTGCGCCGCCACGAAGCGGCCGTCCTCGCTCTGCTCGAACAGCGGGAACTGCGTGATCCACGTGAAGCGCCAACCGGCTTTGCCTTGTCCCATGCTGCTCGGGATGAGGCCCAGCTTGTCCGCCACGTGCAAGCGGAGGCCGCCGAGCACGGCGTTGACCAGCTTCTTCGCGCCGAACTGCAGGAACAGCAGATCCCCGTCGGTCAGGCCCGCCGCCTCGTTGATGGCGCGGCGCAGGTCCTCCGTCATCGTCTTCATCGGGCTCTGCGTCCAGGCGCCGCCCTCACCGACGCGCGCGCGCGCCAGGCCCCGCGCCCCGAAGCCCTTGGCGAACTCCTCGAGCTTGTCGAGGTCGGCGCGCGACAGCGCCTTGGCGTGAGCCGCCGGCAGCCGCCACCCCTTGACCACGCCGCCCGGCCCCTTGACGGCGGATTGCAGCAGGCCGACCCCGCCGCCGTCGTGGCGGGTGACGGCGGCCGTCAGATCGACGAGCGGCAGCTCGAATCGGATGTCGGGCTTGTCCGAGCCGTACCTGTCCATCGCGTCCGCGTAGCTGAGGCGCGGGAAGGGGAGGTCGAGCTCGATGCCGTGGACGTCCTTCCACAGCGCCGCCATCAGCTTTTCGATGACGGCCTGCACGTCGTCCTCGGCGACGAAGCTCATCTCGAGATCGATCTGCGTGAACTCGGGCTGGCGGTCGAGGCGCAGATCCTCGTCGCGGAAGCAGCGCACGATCTGGAAGTAGCGGTCCATGCCCGCCACCATGAACAGCTGCTTGAAGATCTGGGGCGATTCCGCCAGCGCGTAGAACTGGCCGGGGTTGAGGCGCGAAGGAACCAGGAAGTTGCGCGCACCGCCCGGCGTGTACTTGACCATGAACGGCGTCTCGATCTCGGCGAAGCCGAGGTCGGCCAGCGTCCGGCGCGTCGTCTGATAAATCTTCGAGCGCACCAGGAAGTTGCGCTGCAGGGCAGGGCGGCGCAGGTCCAGATAGCGGTGCTTGAGGCGCACCGTCTCGCCGGCCGCGGTGTCGTCGACGATCTCGAAGGGCGGTGTTTCGGCGCGCGAGAAGATCGTCAGCTTGTCGGCCTTCAGCTCGATGTCGCCCGTCGGCAGGTTCGGGTTCTTGTGGCCGCCGCGTTCGACGACGACGCCCGTCACCCCGACGCAGAACTCGCCGCGCAGTTCGCCCGCCAGCCCGTGCGCCTGGGCGTTCGTGCCGGGCTCGAACACGACCTGGGTCAATCCGCCGCGATCGCGCAGATCGATGAACACGCAGCCGCCGTGGTCGCGGCGCGCGGACACCCAGCCAAACAGGACGGCGCGCTTGCCGGCGTCGCTCGCGCGCAGCGCGCCGCAGTCATGCGTTCGCTTCAGGTCGATCAGGAACTCGGACATGCGGGGACTTTATCAGGCCACGGCCGGTTCGCGAGTCGGCGGTGCGTTGGCGACGCCGATCAGCGTCTGCCGCATGGCGATCGGGTGTCTATGCTGATACCTTCCAAAAACATGCGCCTGCGCGTCCTCTACCACGGCAACTGCTTCGACGGCTGCAGCTCCGCGGGCGTGTTCACCCGGTTCTACCGCGAGCGGATCGCGAAGGGCCCGGTCGAGGTTCTCTACCGGCCGCTGGAGCACAAGGGGGCGCCGCAGCCGTTCTCGGCCGATTGCTTCGACGGCGACGAGAACGCCTGCGTCGACTTCCGCTATTCCCAGGATCCGCGGTTGACCTGGTGGTTCGATCACCACGCGTCGGCGTTTCAGCTGGCTGGCGACGAGGACCATTTCCGCGCCGACGCCACCGGCCGCAAGTTCTACGACCCGACCGCGAAGAGCTGCACGAAGTTTCTGGCGGCAACCGTCGCGGCGAAATTTGGATTCGACACCGCGCCGCTGGCCGAGCTGATCGAGTGGGCCGAGATCATCGACGGGGCGCTGTTCCCGAGTGCCCAGATGGCAGTCGAGTTGAAGGAACCAGCCCTGCGGCTGATGACGTTCATCGAGAACAACCGCCAGCCCGAGACGGCGGATCGGTTCATCGGCGATCTGATCAGCCGGCCGCTGGCGGAGATCGCCGCCGACCCATACGTCGCCGAACCGCTGAAGCCGCTCCTGGCCCAGCATCAGCGGAACATCGAGACCATTCGCAGCAAGGCCAAGCTGCAAGGGAACGTCGCGTTCTTCGATCTCGCGGATCAGGAGACGGCGGCGTTCAACAAGTTCATCTCGTACTACCTGTTCCCGGAGGCGCGCTATTCGGTCGGCGTGACGCTCGCGTCGCGCGCGAAGATTTCGATCGGCGCCAACCCGTGGGCCAAGCAGCCGCGGACGCACGAGATCAACAAGATCTGCGAGCGCTACGGGGGCGGCGGGCATCCGGTGGTGGGCGCGATCTCGATCCCGCGTGCCGAGCTGCCGCGCGCCCGCGAGATCGCGAAAGAGATCGTCGCCGAACTGAATACCTAGGCGATAGGTCTGCCAGCATGATTTTCGATGCCTGGGTGGACCTTTTTCGACAAGTCGTCTCTGGCTGGCGCACCATCGGCCGGTTCAACAACCGGTGGCCTTTCAAGGCGGGACGCAGGTACCGTGTGCTGGTGTCGTTCGACAACGACGGGGCGACGTTCAATGCGGGAGAGCGCCTGGACTGCGTCCTGGTGCGGGACGAGATACACGACGACATGATGGAGGTTCACTTCCGCGATGAGTCGGGAAACGAGCGCGTCCTGGCGCTCCGGTGGGATCTCGGCAACGGCGAGCTGGCGCAGTTTGCGAAGCGCACCTTCAAACGGGTCGGCCGGGCCGATAAGCAAGCCGCGGGCGCTTCAACGGCGCACGGGGCGTGAGCCGCGCGTTCGCCGCGTGATCGGGCGCGGGCGCTTGTTCTTGGGAGGGGGCGGCGCGGGAGGGACGGACGCCGGCGGCGCCGCCTGGGGCTGCAGCCGATCCAGGCGCTCGCGCAGCTTCGCCGTCTCGGCGCGCAGCCGCTCGACCTCGTCGTGGAGGTGCCGGATCTCCTCGCTGGGGCGCGTGCCCGCCTCGAGATCGCGGATCGCTTCCTCGATCCGCCGCCGGGCCCGGCCGTCCAGCTCGGCGGCGCGCGCGGCGCGCAACGCCGCCGTCGCCTCCACCGACCCCAGCCGCGCCAGCGCCACGGCCGCCTCGCCCCTGACGCGGAAGTCGCGATCGGCCAGACGCGCCTCCACGAATTCACGCGCCGCCCGCGCGATTCCGGTCCCGCGCGCCAGCTCGGCGGCGGCCGCCACGATCGCGCGCCGGGTGACCCAGGGCAGGCCCCCGCGCCACGCCTCGCGAAGGATCGGGAACGCGCGCTCGTCGCCGCTGCGGCCCAGACCCTCGATGGCGCGGCTGCGAATCACGTCCTGGTACGACGGTCGGTCGAGCAGCGAGGGCAGCAAGGCCAGTGCGTCCGCCGTCCGCGTGCGCCCCAGCGCCGCCGCCGCCTCGGCCTCGACGAAATAGCTCCCGTCGCCGCGGCGGAGCCGATCCCCGAGCGCGCGGGCCGCGACGTCGTCGCCCAGGAACTCGCCCAGCGCGGCGGCGACGGCGCGACGGACGCGCGGATGCTTGTCGTCGGCCGCCGCCACGAGCGCGTCGCGCGCGTCGTTGCGCCGGGTCTGGCCCAGGGCGCGCGCCGCCGCGGCCCGCACGCCCCAGAAATCGTCGCCGCTCAGGGACGCCGCCAGCGCGGCGATGCCGGCCGGATCGGGAAGCTGCGCCAGCGCGCGCGCCGCGAGGGCCCGATCGATCGCCAGCCGCGCCGCCGCCAGCTGCCGGCGCCAAAGCGCCGGGTTCTTGTCGAGGCGGAGCGACTTCAGCACGACGTCGCCCGGATCGAAGATCACCTGCGTCGGGCGCGCGGGCAGGCGGAACTCGAAGGCGTGACTGGGCTCGGCCACGGTGACGCGCTCGTCTTGCTCGCGGCCGTCGACCTCGAAGCGGACGGCGGTCGAGAACTTGAAGACCGGCGCCTCGGGTGTCATCGGCTGCTTCTGGGCGATGCGCAGCGTCCCGATCTTGCGGTCCTCGTCCCAGTCCCAGCGCCCTTCCAGCTCGGGGTGCCCGGGCCGCGCGATCCAGCGGTCGAGGAGTTCGTCGACGTTCCGCCCCGTCGCCTCCTCGATGGCGCGGGCGAGGTCGCGCGTCTCGACGGATCCGTGGGCGTGCTTGGTCGCGTAGAGCTTGATCGCCCGCCAGAACGCCGTGTCGCCCAGCTCGTGCCGCAACATGTGCAAGACGCGGCCGCCCTTTTCGTAGAGGTGCGCGTCGAAGAGATGGATCGGTTCCTCGTACTGACGGCAGACGACCGGTCGCTGATAACGCCCGGCCTCGTTCAGGTAGCCGTCCGCGTCGACCAGCAACTCGAGGTCGGCCTCGTCGCGCCCGCGGGCGTGTTCGCGCCAGATGTACTCGAAGTAGGTCGCGAACCCTTCGTTCAGCCACGCCTCGGACCACTCGCGGCAGGTCAAGAGGTCACCCCACCACTGATGCGCCAGCTCGTGTGAGACCAGCCCCTCGACGTCGTGATCCAGCGCGGCGCGCTCGTCCAGCAGCACCTGGTCGGTCAGCGTCGTGGCGGTCGTGTTCTCCATGCCGCCGAAAATGAACTCCGCCACCGTGATCTGGCTGTAGCGCGGGTAGGCGTAGCGGACGCCTATGCGCTCGGAGAAGAAGTCGATCATCTCGGGCGTGCGGCCGAAGCTGCGGCGAGCGTCCGCTTCGCGCCCCGGCGGGACGAAGTAGAAGACGTCGACGCCGGTGCGCGGCGCGCGGTCCGCGATCTCGACGAACGGTCCGGCGACCAGCGTGACCAGGTAAGCCGGCTGCGGAAACTCCAGCGCGTAGTGCCAGCTGACCCGACCGTCGGGCAGCTCGCGGCGCTCGCGCAGGACGCCGTTCGACAGCACGAAGTTTCCGGCGGGTGCCGCGCAGACCACCTCGGTCGTGAATTTCTCGATGGGGTGGTCGATGCACGGCCAGTAGTAGCGCGAGTCGTCGTCCTGCCCCTGCGTCCAGCACTGCATCGCGCGCTGGGGGTGGTCGGCGTCGGGGCCGACGAAGTAGAGCCCGCGCCGCGGCTGGCAGGCGTAACGGATCGCGACCTCCACTTTCGCGCCCTCGGGCGGCGGCCCCGGAAAGACCACCCGCAAGGTCTCGCCGTCGTTGTCGAACTCGGCGGTGCGGCCGTCGACCGTGACGGATTCGACGTCCAGCTCGACGGCGTCGAACGTCAAGGTGGTCAGCTGTTCACGCCGCGCCACCAGCGTCAGCGTCGCCGTTCCTTGCAGCCTCTTGCGCGCGAGATCGAGATCCCAATCCAGGCGCACGTGTTCCAGGCGGGCGGGTCGATCGCCGACGAAGTGCGTGCGGGTTCCTGGGGCGGCGAACGGGCGGGGCATGAAACCCCGGGACGTTATCACGGGGGCCGCACGCGGGATCGGCCGCGCCTGCTACCGCGCCTCGAGCTTGCCGACGCGCGTTTCGAGATCGGTCACGCGCGCCGCGATCCGCGAGACGTCGTGGGCCGTCGAGCGGACCACCCGCGCCATGCCGCGCTGCCGGCGCGCCACTGTCATCAAGGTCGACTCGATGACATCGAGGTGCTGGTTGGTGATGTCCAACCGCTCGCTTGTCAGCTCCAGCCGTTCATCCAGCACCTCGAGGCGCTGCTCGACGCCGCCGAGGCGCTGCTCGACGCCGCCGAGTCGCCGCTCCACCCGCCTGTTGACCTCCGCCTGCTCGTTCCGGAAATCGCGCAACTCGCCG
>DATFXS010000765.1:0-11898 GCA_035315605.1 Polyangia bacterium | reverse complement strand
CCGCCCCCGCCGGTGGTCTGGCTGGTCGGCGTCTTCGCGTCCAGCGTGAAGTTGTCGATGTGGAACGCGCTCGTGAACGGAGAAGCGGCCGCGATCTCGCCGGTGACCCCGCCGACCTGCATCAGCTCCTTGAAGGTGGCTGCGCCGCCGCCCGTGCCGCTGCCGGCGTCCGTCGCGGAGGTGCCTGCGTCGGGTCCGTCGTTGAACCCGACGCTGACGATCGCGCTGCCGTTGCGTACGAGGTTCAACGTCACCAGCGCTGGCGGCGAAGCGGCGACCGTTACGATGAAGGCCGCGTCGCTGACCCAGGTCGGCACCGCGCTGGCCGACGGCGGACAGTTTCCCGAGAAGGCGCTCGCCGTGAACGTGACCTGACCCTGCGGAAGCCCGGCCATCTGGAACATGGCGGTGGCGCCGGTCGCCGCGTTGAAGTTGCGGGTGACGGTCCGGTTTCCCGCCGCCACGATCTGGACGCAGGTGCCGTCCGCGGGGACGCCGGAGAGCGCGAGCACCGCGGTGCCCGTCATGTCGTCGGTGGACACGCCGCCGGGGACGGCCTGACCAGCGCAGCCGGCGATCGCGACCGCCAGCGCGAACAAACCCGAAACCAGCAGTCTGTGAATCAATCGTCCGAAACTGATCGTGTTGCGGTGCATTCCGGCCCCCTTTGGTTGAGCCGCAGCTTGCGACGCGCGATCGGCCCAGGGCAAAGCGGAAAACCCGCAACTATCTCGGCGGATTTTTGCCGACGTCGTCACGAAACCAACTCGGTCTCGCCGTCATCGCGCGATGGTCACGCGCGCGCGCCGACGACGAAAGCGGCGCCGTCGACGAAGACGCCGCGCGCGCGCGCGAACGGCGCGAGCGCTTCGCGGAGCGCCGCCTCCAGCGCCGGCTTCAACGCCTCCGGCGCGTCGGTCATCGCGCGCGCGGCCGGACCGATCTGAAGCGAATACTCGACCGCTTCGTCCAGCGTCGCGGCGGCTCCGAGGTGCAGCGGCATCTCGATCGGCTCGAGCGAGACGTCCTGCCATCCGGCGTCGCCCAGGATCGCGCGCACACGCGCCGGATCGGACATGAAGAACGGGCCCGGCCGCCCCTCGCGCAGCATGTCGGGCATCGCCGAGGCCGGGAGCATGCGCATCACGGCGTCCAGCGGACGCGCCGCCCACGGGTTCTTCGCCAGCTCCTGCCAGCAGACGAACGAGAGCCGGCCACCGGGCCGCGTGGCCGCGCGCAGGTTGCGGAACGCCGCCCTGTGATCGTCGAAGAACATGACGCCGAACCGCGAGTACACAGCGTCGAACGCCCCGGGCGCGAAGGCGTACGCCTGCGCGTCTCCCAGCGCGAGCGCGATCGTGGGCCGCCCGGCCACGCGCTCGCCCGCGCACGCGAGCAGCGGCGGCGATATGTCGACGCCCAGCACGTGCCCGGACGGGCCGGCCAGCTCGGCGAGCTGGAGCAACGTCTGGCCGCACCCGCACCCCACGTCGAGGATGCGCTCGCCCGCGACGGCGCCCAGGCGCTCGATGGCGATCCGCCCCAGCGGATCGATGAGCGCGTCCGTGCGGCCCTGCATCCGCGCCCACGCCTCACCCCCTTTTTCGACGAAGGACTGGCTGGCGCGCGGGGGTTCGGGAGGGCTCATGACGTTAGGGTGCCCTTTCGATGGCCGCGCCGCGATCCGGTTACGCCAGGGGGCACCACAGGATTCGGCGATCCGGACATTCAACTTCCGGGATGGGGTCGCTCACTCAAATGACACGATGGGCGGCGCTTGGCGCCCTCGTGTTCGTGACGGCCTGCTCGCCTGGCGGCTCGAGTGGTGGTTCGGCCGGCGCCGCCGGTGGCGCCGCCGGAACGCCGGCGGGAGGCAATTCCGGCACCGGCGGAAGCGCCGGTAGCGGAAACGCGGGGGCAGGCGGAGCCGGCGGAAGCGCCGCGGGGAACGACGGGCGCGGTGGCGTCGGTCCGGCGGGGACCGGCGGCGGCGCCGGCGCCACGGGTGCAGGCGGCACCGGCGGTGGGCCGGGCACCGGCGGCGGATCAGGCGCCGGCGGCGGCGCTGGTGCCGCGGGCCGCGGCGGCTCGACCGGCGGCGCCGGCGGTGGCTCGGGCGGATCCGCCACCGGTGGCGCAACCGGCGCCGCGGGCGCTGGAGGCGCGGCGGGCAACGCCGGCGCGGGCGGCGCGGGGGCGAGCGCTGGCAGCTCGGGCACCGGCGGGGCGCCCCCCACGACTTTCGTCTGCAATCAGGTCACCGCGATGACGCTGACGCGAGAGTGGTTCGAGGCGGGCTTTCAGACGAATCCCGGTATCGTCGACGCCCGCTGGCAGCTCAAGGCGCGGGAGCACGGCTACATCACGGAGTGGTCCAACCCGAACAGCGACTTCTGGAACGAGATGATCGAGTCGCCGTGCACGAACGGATCGACGAACCCGGACCACGTCGTCCTGACCGTGCTCAGCTGGGCGCCCGCCTGTTGCACGACCCAACCCCAGTGGGACGCGCAGATCACGGCGGCCATCGACAACTTCAAGGCCAAGTACTCCGCCCTGAAACGGATCGACCTCATGACGGTCATTCGCGGCCCGGGAAACATGCTCTGCCCCACCCCGCCCGCGACAGACGAGACCATCGTGATCCCGCCCGAGCTGGATGCCGCGCTCGCGGCCGCCGCGACCAGGTTCCCGAACTTCGTCTTCGTGGCGCCGAAGTTCGAAGCGCCCAACTGCGCCGCGTTCAGCGGCGGCGGGCCGCACCTGACCACGGCAGGAAACACGGCCGTGGCGAAAATGATCAGCGCCTACTTCGTGAACCTGCAGTAGCCTCGGCGCGCTCGAATGCGCGAGATCGATTACGAGCTCTGCGACGTGTTCACGGACCGGCCGCTCGCGGGAAACGCGCTCGCGGTGTTCACCGACGCGGACGAGATCGACGGCGCGACGATGCAGGCGCTGGCGCGCGAAACGAATCTGTCAGAGAGCGCCTTCGTGCTGCGTGCAAGCCACGCCGGCGCTGACGCGGCAATCCGCATCTTCACGCCCACGATGGAACTGCCGTTCGCGGGTCACCCGACGCTGGGCACCGCCTTCGTGCTGTCTGCGCGCGACCAACGAAACGTCATCAAGCTCGAAACCGGCCGCGGCGTCGTCACCGTCAGTCTGAGCCGCGAAGACGGACGCCCGGGCTTCGGATGGATGACGCAGCCGCTGCCCCGAATCGAACCGTACCGCGAGGCGCCGGCCCTCATGACCGCCCTGGGTGTGTCGGGATCGAACCTGCCGGTCGACCTTTACGACAACGGCCCCCAGTACGTCTACGTCGGGCTCGAGAGGCCCGAGGACGTCGCGGCGCTGACGCCGGATCTCACCCGACTCGCCGCCCTCGGCAGCACTGGCTTCAGCGTCTTCGCCCGAAACGGCTCGACCTGGAAGTGCCGCGTCTTCGCTCCGGGAGAAGGAATCCCGGAGGATCCCGCGACCGGCGCCGCGGCGGGCCCGCTCGCGGTCCACCTGGCCCGGTACGGCCGGATCGCGTTCGGCGACGAGATCGTGATCGCGCAGGGCATCGAGATCGGAAGACCGTCGACGTTGCACGCGCGCATCCGCGGCACCCGCGATCGACTGGACAGCGTCGAGGTCGGCGGCCACGCCGTCATCGTGGGACACGGAACCTTCAGGCTGTCCTAGAGACGACCCGCGAAGACGATCACCAGGGTCAGCGCGGTTGCGGAGACGGCGGCGATGACCACGCCGAGGCGCGAGCGGCCCGCTCTCATTTCGTCGTGCGGAGCGGCCTCCGCCACTGCCCCCAGCTCACCCTGCTCGAACCAACTTTCGAAGAGATCCCGGTCGGTCTCGTCTACCGCCCATTCGTTCGTGCCATTCATGGCGGGTTCTGGGTTGCAGCGCACGTGCCAGCCGCCGACCGCCAGAATTCGCGCCGCTGGACCTTCAGCCGGCTGCTCTGCCCGACCAAGTTGCGCAGGGCTGCACAATTCGCCCCTTCACATGCAGAGCGCACCCGATGTGGCGCACCAGTCGGGCGCCGGGCTCACGTCATCGCCAGGACATGCACGCGCTCGCGGCCAGAACCAGGATGCAGCCGATGGTCCCGAACGGCACATACCAGAGAGTCACGATTGAAACGGCGACAGCCCAGCCGACGCTGAACGACGTCCGCAGCGCCAGCGCGAGGGCGACGCTCAGCCAAAGCGCCGACGTCGCCAGGAAAATCGTCTTCATTCCGGTCGACCGCGGTTCGATACCGACCTTGCGCACGATCGAAGCCCAGGGTCCCAGTTGCCCTCTGCGCGGTCCGAACTGCGGCGTGCTGTAGTCACCCACAATCAGGGCTCGACCGCCGTCATAGCCGGTCCACCCGGCCAGGATGGCTGCGACGACGATGGCGCCGACCCGGCAGAAGTCAGTTGATGACGACACCGACGTGGGTCACGCAGAAGTCGATCGGATATTCCACGCCGGTGGCTGCGGCCACCTGAAGGCCCATGTCCAGCAACCCGACGCTGATGTCAGTGGTGCCGGTGCCCTGAGGGCCATCCCAGCACTGCACGTACATGTCCGTGAACAGGATGTCCGTACGAACGCCGGTGGCCGGGTTCTCGAGCGCGCATGAATCCTGTTCCTGCGCCGGATCCTTCCCGGTGGGCGTCGTCTTGAACCGGATCGGCGGGATGGTCGGGCCTTCGGCCGTGAACCAGAAACCGGTCACGTTGGCGGGCACCGTCCACGGATTCTTCGTTCCGTCCGCAGCCTGGTTCAGATTGAAGCCGAGCTCGATCCCCCAGTAGTCGCTGTAGGGAGGATGGCTGCCGTCCGCCGGGGTCGGCACCATCTCGACGGTCCCCTGAAGGCAGATCTTGCCGACGGCGGTGGTGTCCAGCACCACGGTGCTGGAACCCATGTTGGCCTTCGCCAGGAACGCCCCGCCGACGACGCCGTACGAATTGGCGCCGAACTGGTACGGGACGTCCGCGCCCGCCGCCGCGACGATCGGGATTTCACCGGTCGGCGCCGGGGCCGGACTCCCCGAGCCCCCACAACCCGCGAGCGTGATCAGTCCCAGCACGACCACGCTCCCGAACCCAGGCCTCGTCACCTTCGGTGCGACCATGCACCGAATATCTCACCGCCGGCTTACCAGCGCATCAGCTGCGTGATCTGAAGCAGATTGCCGCAGCCGTCCGCCACCTTGGCGATCTTCGATCCGGTGGCGTCGGTGGGCGGCAGCGTGAACTCGCCGCCGCGCGCCTTGATGCGATCGTAGTCGGCCTGCACGTCGTCGGTGAAGAACATGACCGCGGGCTGGCCCTGCTTGAACAGCGCCTGCTGGTAGGTCTTCGCCGCCGGGTCGCTGTTGAGGGCCAGCTGCAGCTCGGTCCCCTCCGGCTCCTCGGCCGACGCCACCGTCAGCCACCGATACGGCCCGTTGGTGAAGTCCGCCTTTTTCACGAAGCCCAGCGCCTCCGTGTAGAAGCGCAACGCCTTCGCCTGGTCATCCACGTACACGATTGTCAGTTTGATCTTCATGGTGTCTGTCCTCCTACCAGCTTGACGAAACCAAACGCCCGAGTGTGACCGCGTATCAACCGATCTCGATGTCGAGCGCGCCGAGGCGCTCCTCGTCCATGACCAGGTCGATGCCGGTGATCTTGCCGCCCGCGATCGTGAACACGAACGCCGAACGCACCTGCCCGCGCACGGCCCACACCGCCCCCGGCTCGCCGTCGATGAGCGCCGGCAGCGCCGCGGTCGCGCGACCCTTGAACGCGGTCGCCACCTGCGCCGCGCCGTGCATCTCGGGTTCCAGGATCGGCCCGCCTCGTTCCTGGTAGGCGGCCGCCACCCGCACCGATGTCGCGTCGGCGCGCAGCACGGCGTCCGGCGACAGCACCGCGAGCAGGCGATCGAAGTCGCCGTCGCGCGACGCCGCCAGGAACGCGGTCACAAGCTCGCGGCGCGGGGCGATGTCGGTGACGGGCGCGGCCGCGCCGCGCACGCGGCGCCGGGCGCGGCTGGCGAGCTGGCGGGCGGCCGCCGGTGTGCGGTCGACGATCGGCGCGATCTCCTCGAACGACAGGTCGAACATGTCGTGCAACACGAAGGCGACGCGTTCCTGCGGCGCGAGCATGTCGAGAACGACCAGCAGCGCGGGGCCGATCGCGTCGGCGAACGCGACCTCGGTCTCCGGAGTGGACCCGCCTGGGACGGCGTCGGCGGCCGGGCCCAGCGGCTGTTCGCGTTGCGCGCGGCGCGAGCGCAGCATGTCCAGACAGACGCGCGCGACGACGGTGGTCAGCCAACCGCCCAGGTTCTCGACGCCGCCGGTGTCCGAACGACTGACCTTCAGCCAGGCCTCTTGCACGGCATCGTCCGCCTCGCCGTCCGAGCCCAGCATCCGGTACGCGACCGCCCGCAGATGCGAGCGGCTTTCGTCGAACCTCTTCGCTAGCCAGTCATTGCCGTCCATCGTTTGCACCACCACTACCAATACTTCTCTGCCGGCCGAATCTCCACTGCGCCGCCCAGCCGGGCCGCCGGGATGCGCGCCGCCAGCGCGATCGCGTCCTCCATGCTCTCCGTTTCGTAGACGGAAAACCCGCCAACACCCTCATGCAGGTGGGGTCCGTTCTTGACCGAAACCTTCCCGTCGCGCACCTGCACCGTCCGCGCCGCGCCCGGCAACCCGAGCGGCAGCCCCGGCGCCATCCCCGGCACCTTGTTCAACTCGGCGTAATCCGCGTAGATCCGCTTCTGTTCCGCGTCCGGCAGGGCCTTCCAGCTGTCCGTCCCCGGCAGAGGCGTGGTTCCTTGAAACACCAGCAGCACGTACTTCATGTCGTCGTCCTCCCTCACCCCCATGACGGATCGACGACCGCGAATGTGACGGGATATCGTGACCGCAGAGCTAGCGCGCGTCACTTCGCGCGGGCCGCAAGGTCGCGCCGGACGTCTTGTCGCTGGGTGAATCGACCCGCGCGGCCAGGAATTCCTCCCAGGTGACGCGCCCGATCGCCCGCTCCGGAGCGATGACCGCGCCGGCGCGGACGGCGCTGGCGGCCCGCCCCGGCAGCCAGACCGGAACCGTCAGCCGGCGAAGGTGACTCGCGCCGATGTAGCTGCGGAGCAGGTCGCCCATCCCGTAGACCTTCGGCCCGGCGATCGCCTGCACCAGACCGGCGGGCGCGCCCAGCGCCAGCTCGACCAGCCGCCCGGCCACGTCGCCGGCGTCGACCGGCTGGAAACGGAACCCCGTCGGGACCGGGATCACCGGCAGCCGCGCCATCTGTCGCGCCGCCATCAGGACGAGGTCGTAGAACTGCGTCGCTCGCAGCGTGGTCCAGGGGAGCCCGGAATCGGCCACGATCCGCTCGGCGGCGAGCTTCGCCCCGAAGTAACCGAACAACATCCGATCGACCGCGCCCGCCATCGGAACCTTGTCGGCCCCGACCACCGAGATGAACACCAGGTGGCGCGTCCCCGCGCGCGCGGCGGCCCGCACGATCCGGCGGGCCATCTCGTCGTCGCCTTTTCCGCCCCCGGCGCTCCCGGCGCAGTGCACGACGATCTCGGTCCCCTCCACGGCGGCATCCACCCCTTCGCCGGTCCCGAGATCCCCCGTCTCGAACTCGATGCCGGCCCCGATCTCCCGGGGGTGAGTGCCCGTCTCCCGCCCGCGCCGACTCAGGATCCGGACCTGGCATCCGGTCTCGCGCAGCCGCGCGACGACGTGCCGTCCCAGCGTGCCCGTGCCGCCGGTGACCAGGATGGGTGATGCAGGGCGGCCGCTCATCTGAACCGTCATGTTCGTTCCTCCTCGTCGAACGCCTACGGTATGGCTGGCCACGCCCGCGTCGCCGCGCAATGGGCACGAAAAGCGCAGCCACAGCAGGCCCAGGCGCAGGCGAGCGCGCGGCCCACACATCAGGTGTGGGCCGCGCCGCAGGGGACCACCGCTTCTGAGGTGAAATCGATACAGGGGCGGCGGGGAGGTGCCTGATGTCACGGGCGCCGGCCGGCATACCGATTGCTCGATGACCGGGGCCATGAAACTCACGGCGCTGGCCTCCGGGGCGATGATGGTGGCGTGCGGTTGCTATGCGACGACCGAGGTGCAGCCGACGCAGATCGCTTCCATCCAGCAGCCGCTGGCGGCGCCGAAGAAGATGGCCGGCTCGACGCGGCTCGGACCGAACAGCGAAATCCGCGCCCGGTTCTACGACGGCAGCGTCACCCCGTGGCTGCCGGCCAGCGGGCTCTCCGTCGCCAAGGACGGGCTCGTCAGCGGCCGTAGCTTCCCGCTGACCGCCGCCACCGAGGCGCGGATCAGCGGCGCGGGTGGCAACGCGGCCGACATGCTGTCCGCCACCGCGCCGCCCGAGGCCAGGATCGACATCGTCGATGATCAGCTTCGCCTGCGCATCGGCGATCCGCGCTTGCTGCTGCCGTGGATCGCGACCTACGCGACGGGCGCAGCCGAACTGCACCAGCCTGCGGGGATGGTGTCGTTCCAGGGCCCTCATCGCCACTGGGCATCCGACTGGATCCCGGTCGCTCGCTTCGCCACCGTCGCCCCGTCGGGCTTCGCGAAGCTGCGCGTCGCCGAGGGGATCCCGTGGCGCGACGTGGAGGCGCTGGAGGTCCACAACCTGGAACCGATCCGTACGACCGGCGCCATCATCGGCGCGCCGATCGCGATGACGGTGATGGTTGCCGCGATGGCCGGCGCCGTGGCGGCGGCTGCGGACGGCAAGGATCCGACGCCGTCGATCGAGCTCGGCGCGGCGGTGGGGTCGCTGACCGCGGAGGCGGCCGCCAGCGCCGACGCCGACGCGGAGACGGGTGGCGCCCCCGTCCGCCCGATCCAGAACCGGCCCAGCGTGCTCGTCACCGCCGACGGCACCGCGACGCCGCTGTTCTCGGGGGCGGCCCGGCGGCGCGACAAGATCAAGCTCGTGTTCGCCGGCGAGGCGGGCATGACCAGCGACGGGGCGTGGACCGGCGCCGCCGGGGCCGGAATTCGCATCAGCGACTTCGTCGAGCTGACCGCCCGCGTGCGCGCCCTGCCCTTCAACGACATGCAGACCGCCGGCTCGCCGGCCCCGGTTGGATTTCTGTACGGCGGGCGTCTCGTGTTGCACATCGACGGCGACGGCGACCCGCGCACGGAGTTCGTCTTCGGCGGCGAGCTGCTCGACGGCTCCACGAGCGACGGCACGTCGCTGTTGCAGGGCAGCCTGATCGCCGGGCCGCGCTTCGGCATCACCAACAAGACCTTCGTGTCGCTGCTCGTCGCCCCTTCGTTCCTCGCGCCGAGCGGCTCGCCCTGGGGCCACAACCAGACGGTCGGCCAGTTCCTGTTCAGCGCCGAATTCGGCTTCGACCTTTAATTGCCGGCCGCGGCGCGCGCAAAGGCGCGCACCAGCGGGTGGACTTCGCCGTCGAATGCAGAGAGCTCGGGTTGAAACAGCGTCGCCACGAAGAACGGGTGGCCCGGCAACTCGACGGCCCGCACCTCGCCGGCGTCATCGAGCGCCGCGATCCGGAGGGGCGACGATTGAATCAGCGCGCGGTGCTCCGGGTTGAGACCGTAGTTGCAGTGGTAAGCCTCGGTCGCCTCGTCGGCGCCGTAGATCGTTGCCAGATCAGCGCCGGCGACGAGGCGGAGGCGGCCGCGCGCGCCCACCAGCGAGCAGCTGAGCGGCGTGATGAGAAGCATCTCGGCCTCCGGGTTCGACTGGGCGTGATCGGCTCCGGGGACGCCCAGCACGTTGCGCGCGATCTCGATGAGCGCGTGCTGGAAGCCGCCGCACGTCCCGAGGAAAGGCAGGCGCGTCTCGCGGGCGTACCGGATCGCCGCCAGCGCGCCGTCCATGTTCGCGTACGGACTGCCCGGAACGCACCACAGCCCATCGAACCCCTTCACCTGCCGGGCCGGGTCATGCGGGTCGATCTCCGCCGTGGAAAGCCAGGTCAGCGCGATGCGCGCGCCCTGGTCACGCGCCGCCAGGAGGTCGAACGCCCGCGGGATCGCGCGGTGCGCCCTCACCTCGTCGCTCTGATCACCCACGAGACCGATCCGTACGGCGTCCGCCATGGCCTTTTGCGCCCTCTAATCTAGTCGATGGGACGCGCGCCGCACCCGGCCCGGCGGGATCCGGATCGCCCGCAGTGGGAATTCATGCAGAGGCTGTGATCCGGGGACCCAAAATCGACGTCATCGTCGGCTGGTGCGGGGCGATCGCCGCGGCGCTCGCCGTCGCGCGGCCGGCCAGCGCCGCCACGTGGTACGTGTCGCCGACCGGAACGATGACCGCGGGGTGCGACACGCGGGCGAACCCCTGCTCGCTGGCCAGCGCGGCGTCCGGCGCCGTCGCGGGCGACAACGTCGTGCTGATGGACGGCGTCTACAAGCAGCAATCGCTGCTGCCCCAGAGCTCCGGCACGGCGTCGGCCCCCATCACCTTCCGGGCCGACGACTGCGCGACGCCAATCATCGAGGGCGCGGGCGTGAGTCCGGACATGGACGTCACGGACGACGTCGGCGTCTACTCCAAGACCGCCGAATACATTCACTTCGTCGGGCTGGTGTCACGAGGCTGGAACGAGGGCTTCGCCAACGGCTGGGTGGGCGGCGCCGACGCGGGCGCGGTGTCGAACGGACACTGGGAGATCGATTCCTGCATCTCCTATTCGAACGGCCGCACCGGCTTCACCTTCTTCAGCGCGCCGGATTTTCACCTCAAGAACTCGATCTCGGCGCACAACGGCAGCAGCACCGCTGCCTCGTGGTCCAGCGGCATCACGCTGTACGACGCGACGGGCACGCTCCTGGTGGAGGGAAACGTCTCGTTCGAAAACTCCGACCAGCAGAAGCACACGGACGGCAGCGGCTTCATCGCCGACGAGGGGTCGAACAACGCCACCTTCGTCAACAACCTCGCCTTCGGAAACTCCGGCTCGTGCCTTCGCCTGACGAAGAGCTCGGGCACGCGTTTCGCGAACAACACGTGCTATCGCAACTCGCAGTTCGGGTCGCAGGCCACGGGTCCCAGCAACCCCGGGGAGCTCTACTTCACGAACGCGGGCGTCACCGTGCAGGGCGTGACGTTCATGAACAACGCCATCGTCGGGACCGGTCAGGCGCCGGCGGGCTCGCAGCCGATCCAGAACATGCCGACGTCCGGCTGGTCGAACAACGTCGTGACCACCGGGATGCCGACGTTCTTCACGGCGCCGACCGGAACCAACCCGAGCTTCGTCCCCGCTGCGAACGACACGATGCTGACCGGCAAGGGCGGGACCGGAAGCGCCGTGCCGACGACGGACATCGGCGTGGATCCCAAATGCATCGTCAAGCGCACGCCGGTCATGGTCGGCCAGGTCGCGCGCGTCAGCACGTGGCAATACGATGTCGACATCGATTACATCAAGAGCATCGGCGGCGTCGCCAAGTGCTTCAACGCGAAGACGCGATCCGGGACGCCCGACATCGGCGCGTACCGCGCCGGCGCGATCACCACCGTGATGCCGGGGAGCTGCGTTCCCCCGACGATCACCGGCACGGGCGGCAGCGGCGGCGCGGGCGGCGGCGGCTCGGGCGGCGGCGGCTCTGGTGGACGGGGCGGCACCGGCGGCGCCGCGGGCACGGGCGGCGCCGGGGTCGGCGGCGCGGCGGGCACGGGCGCGGGCGGCAAGGGCGGCGGCGCGGCGGGCACGGGCGGCGTCGCGGGTTCGGGCTCGGGTGGAATCGCGGGCTCGATCGGCGGCAGCACCGGGACAGGCGGAACGACCGGTGGCGCCGGATCTCCGACCGCCGGGAGCGGCGGCGGGCCGGGAGCTGGCGGGAGTGGCGGCGGAGCGACGGGCACGGGC
>DATFXS010000764.1:0-6482 GCA_035315605.1 Polyangia bacterium | reverse complement strand
GATCGGGCAGGGTTATCTGCAGGTCGCCCAACTGCCCCAGGCCGACGATCGCACCGGCCTCGGGCGGGATCGCGTGCTGGTGCTCGTCGATCAGGCGCTGACCGCGGGCGACATCGACACCGCGGTGGCCGACCGCGAGCTCGCCACCGCCGACCGCGAGCTGGCCGGCTGGCACGGCGAGATCGACGGGTCGCATGCGGCCCTCGTCGAGCGCCGCGGCTGGGCCCAGGCCCGCCTCGACGCCGCCGCCCGCCTCGCGCCGCACTGATCCTCACGCGGCCCCTCTCCCCAGCCCTCTCCCCGCTTCGCGGGGCGAGGGAGCCGGATCTTCTTGCCCCTCTGACTTGCACACCTCTGCGTCGCACGAGATCGTTTGGCTGAAAAATGGCGTTGCCCCAGAACCGGTGGGAGGAGGCGCTCGGCGAGGTCGAGAGGCGGCTGCGGCCGATCGCGGATCGGCCCGTCGACATCTCCGACCCGAACTGGGTCGACAAGTTGAAACAGAGCCGCCCGCTCGACGAGGCCGGCGTCACGGACCAGGCCCAGGACCTCCTCGACGAGCTGCTGGCGGCCTATGCCACCGCCGACGAGGATGGCCGCCGCGCGATTCGAACCCTGTTCACGACTTTCCGCGCCTTCGCCTGGGCGACGACCCTCCGCGTCCCGCGCACCACGCCAGAGGGTTTCCGGACCCATCTGCTGCATTTTTCCGCGAAGGATCAGGATCGGGATCCGCGCGACGCGACCCTGTGGCTGGACGATCTGGTCGAAGAGGGCGCGCGGGCCGGCCTCGCCGTGGACGCGGCGCTGGCGGAGGTCGCGAATCTTTCGAGCCGCGACGACCGGCACGGCTGGGGCTCCACGCGCGACTGGCTGCTGAAGCGCCGCAGCGGGAAATGACTCTAGTAGTAGCTCGGGCGGCTCGGCGCGAGCACCAGGCGGATCCAGGTGAAGCTCTGGGACAGCAGCGGGAACGACGCGAAGACGATGGTCAGGATCGACATCACCAGCAGCCCGGACCGCAGGCCGGGGCTGACGCCGTGGTCGTCCCGGCGGCGGCCCAGCTCGGTGTGCAGCCGGATGCCGGCGATCGCGCTCCAGAGCGCGATCGCCGCCAGGATCCCGGGCGCGGCCAGGTTCACGACCGGGACGATGAGGGCGAGATAGGACATCACCGACACCATCGCCGGCGCGAGCATGATGTTCTTCGCCCGCTTGCGCATGCCGGTCTGGGCCTCGGCCCGCGCCAGGCATGACGCGCAGGTCAGCGCGCCCTGGTCGTTCATCAGCATGGTGTGAAGCGGCGCGGTCGTCCCGCAGGCGGTGCAGGTCGCGGGGCTGACGCTGGCAACGGTCATGGCGGCTCCTCGAGGTTCGGTCTTCCACATCAGACGGTGCGGCAGGCGGAATGTCGCGACGGTAGTAGAGTACCCGCGCCATGGCCGCGAAATTCCGCTTCTTCGTCACCTGCGCGCGCGGGACAGAGGGGGCGCTGCGCCGCGAGCTGGCCGCCATGCGGATCGCGGGCGCGAAGGGCGACCGCGGCGGCGTCTGGTTCGAGGGGCCGCTGGCGATGGGGATGGCCGTCTGCCTGCGCGCCCGGGTGGCCGTGCGCGTTTTGATGCAGATCGGCGAGTTCGACGCGCCCGACGGCCCCGCGCTGTACGCGGGCGCGCGCGCGATCCCGTGGCGCGACTGGCTGACGGACCGGAGCACGCTCTCCGTTCACGGCAGCGTGCGCGATACGCCGGCGCTGACGCACTCGGGGTTTGCCGCGCTGAAGGTCAAGGACGCCGTCGTCGACGCGCTTCGCGACGCGTACGGCGCGCGCCCTGACGTCGACACCAAATCGCCCGATGTCGGCATCGTCGTTCACATCGCGGCCGGGCGCGCGGGCATGTTCCTCGATCTGGCGGGCGAGGCGCTGCACCGGCGCGGCTACCGCGTCGCGATGGTCGAGGCGCCGCTCAAGGAGACGCTGGCCGCCGCCGTCCTGGCGCTGGGCGGCGCCCGTGCCGACCTGCCGTTCGTCGACCCGATGGCCGGCTCGGGCACGCTCGCGATCGAGCACGCGCTCGCGGCGCGCGGCATCGCGCCGGGGCTGCGCCGCCGCTTCGGCTTCGAGCGATGGCCGACGCTGCCGCCCGAGGCGCTGGCCGATTTCGCCCGCATGCGCGCCGAGGCGGAGGAGGCGGCCATCGCCGCCCAGCGCGCGTCGCTGCAGCCGATCGTCTGCGCCGACGTGGCCGCCGACGCGGTGGCCGCCGCCCGCCAGAACGCCTCCGCTGCCGGCGTCGACGACGCGATCACCTTCGCGCGCGCCGACGTCGCTGCGCTGGAGCGGCGCTGGCCGTCCGGCACGCTGGTCACGAACCCGCCCTACGGCGAGCGCCTGAAGCCGGACACGCTGGGCGGGCTCTACCGGTCGATGGCGCGCAGCTTCGAGCGCCTCGGCGGCTGGCGCGTCGTCGTGCTGTCGGGCAGCCCGCTCTGGACGCGCGAGATGCGGCGCAAGCCGGCCGTCTCGCACAAGCTCTGGAACGGGCCGCTCGAGGTCAGGCTGCTCTGCTACGACGTGCGCTAGCCGCCGGCTCGCGCGTGACGACTTTCGGTGGGATCAGCGCGACGTTGACGGCGAAGTCGTAGTTGACCGCGAGGCCGTTCCGGCGCGCCGGCTCGAAGCGGAGCTTTTTCAGCAGCGCCGTGAGCCCTTTCATCGCCCTGAATCCGAAACGGTAGGCGTGCGCCGCCACGGTTCTGGTGCGGCCGCGCGCGTCGACCTCGACGCGAAACCGTCCGGTCCAGCGCGTGAACCAGGATTCGCCGGCGAGCCCGGTGACCCTCGGGAACCGACTGAGGCGCACGATGGACGCCTCTATGTCGGCCGCGTTGACGCATTCGGGAAGCTGATCGACGGGGCCCAGCCGCTTGAATCGCGAATAGATGCCGACGCCGCGCCAGCGCCAGCGGCGGTCGAAGGTGATCCGTGCGCGCACCATGAATTGTTCGCGGCGGAGTATATCCGCGATAGAAGAAGTCCGAATGCGCCCCGTCGCGATCAGATTCGGCCTGTCGCTGCTGTCGGCGGTGTTGCTGTTCCTGTCGGTGCCGACGTTTGGGCTCTGGCCGCTGATGTGGATCGCGCTGGTTCCGCAGCTCGCCGTCGCGCTCGACGCGTCGACGCACAAGCGCGCGTTTCTTTACGGCTGGTTCACCGGGACGGTGGCGAACGCGGTGGCGTTCTCGTGGATGGACGGCCTGCTCGAACGGTTCGGTCACATGCCGGCCCTCGAGGCGCTGCCGATCATGCTGCTGCTGGTCGGGTATCAGGGGCTGGCGTTCGCGCTCTTCTCGTGGGGCGTGAGGCGGCTCGAACGGCGCGCCCGCCTGCCTCTCGTCCTGCTGGCGCCGCTGACGATGGTCGCCATCGAGCTCGGGATGCCGCAAATCTTTCCGTACTACCTCGCGATCTCGCAGGCGTTCGTTCCGCGCGTGATCCAGATCGCCGACCTGACCGGCCCGCTGGGCGTCACCGCCCTGATGGTGGCGCTGAGCGGCGCCCTCCTCGATGCCTGGCGCGCCCGCGATCGCGGCATCCGGATCGCGGGCCGCGGCCCGGCGATCGTCGCGGCGTTGATGGCCGCCAACTTGGTTTACGGCACAGTCCGGTTGCACCAGGTGGACGCGCGCCGCGCCGCCGCGCCGAAGGTGCGGACCGGCGTCGTGCAGGCGAACGTCGGCATCATCGAGAAGTGGGATCCGCGCGAGTTCGCTCGGTTGCTGGTGATGCACCAGCAGGAATCGGCCAACCTGGCGGGCGCGGGCGCCGAGCTGATCGTCTGGCCGGAATCGTCCTATCCGTACGCGCTTCGCCGCCCGCCCGATCCATTCGCTCACGACTTCCCGATCGACGACGCGCGACGCGTGCGGCGCGGCTTCGAAACGCCGCTGCTGTTCGGCGCAGTGACGCGCAGCACGCAAGCCAAGTATCCGTACAACACCGCGCTGATGATGACCGGATCGGGCGACGTCGCCGGCACATACGACAAGGTTTTCCTGATGCTGTTCGGCGAGTACATCCCGTTTTACGACTCGATCCCCTGGTTCACGCAGCTGTTTCCGGAGGCCTCGAACTTCAACCGCGGCAGCGAGCCGGGATCGTTTCCGCTCCAGGTCCGCGGCCAGGATTACCGGCTGGGTCCGCTCATCTGCTACGAGGACATCCTCCCCGGGTTCGCGCGCCGGGTGGCGCGCCTGGGACCGAACGCGTTCATCAACATCACCAACGACGCCTGGTTCGGCCGCACCGCCGAGCCCTATCAGCACCTGGCGCTGGCCGTGTTTCGCTCGGTCGAGCACCGGATCGAGATGGTCCGCGCCGTGAACACCGGTGTTTCCGCGCACATCGACGCCGGCGGCCGCGTGCTCGCCCAGACGGTGTCGGTCGATCCGGACGAGCTCCCGCCGCCGACGCCGAAGACGCTGCTGGTGGATCTGGCGATGCTTCCGGGCGGCGGGCTCTACCGACACGTCGGCGATCTGTTCGGCTTCGCCTGCCTGGCCGGATTGGTCGTCATCCTGGTTCGCTCGCGGCCGCGCCGGCCTGATGCGGGAAGAAAAAAGCGCCCGTGACAATTTGATGAACGAGCGGTATTCCCATCCCCTATCTGGGTGGGTCTTCCGGCGAGGTCGTTGTGATGCCCGAGCGCAAGCGAAAGGCCGATACGCACGTCGGCTCGAAGTGGGTCATCATCGTGACCCTGGCGGTGGTGGTGGCGGCGTTCCTGGGCGGCAGCAGCTACGCGGAGTGGCGGGCCAAGCGGACGCACGATCTGACCGCTGAGATCGCGACCAACGAATCGCCCAGCATCCTCTACCTGGCCGCGGCGCGCGCCGAGCTGCGCGATCTGCAGCGGCTGCTGAACACGCACGTGCTGCTGGCGTCGACGGGGCGGCCCTCGCCGACGCAACCGATCAAGGACGTGCGCGACCGGCTGCGCCAGAACCTGCAGGCGTACTTCGCGCTGCCGGCGCTGCCGGCCGAGCGAGAGCTGTGGCATCGCATCGACAAGGAGCTGATCGACGTCGACGTGCTGGCGGGCAAGATCATGCAGGCGACCGCGGGGCGGCGGTACGAGGCGGCGCAGAGGTTGCTGGTCGACGAGCTGCCGGACGCCATCGACGACGAGGCCGACGCGATCATGGCCGACATCCAGCTGAACGCGGCGCGCGTGCGCGAGGTCGCAGAGCTGATCGAAGGTGAGCGGCGCACGCGGTCGCTGTGGGTGTGGGGCCTGGACGGCATCAGCGTCGCGCTGGCGATCTCGCTGGCGTTGCTTGCGCTGAAGACGCTGGCGCGCCAGGAGGCGATCGTGCGGCGCCGGTCCGAAGAGCTGGAGGGTTTCGCGGGGCGCGTCGCGCACGATCTGCTGAATCCGATCTCGGCGGCCGAGATGTCGATGGCGGCGACCGAGCGTGTGATCTCCGGCAACGACCGGACGGCGGCGCTGGCGGCGCGGGGGCGGCGCAGCCTCATCCGGGCGCGCGCGCTGGTCGACGATCTGTTCGCGTTCGCGCAGGCGGGCGCGCGACCGCTGGCCGGGGTGACCACGGTCATCCCGGAGGTCGTCGACGGCGTCGTCGAGGAGCTGCGCGGACCGGCCGCCGAGCGCGGCATCACCATCGCAGTCACGCCCTGGAACGCGCCGGTTGTTGTCCGCTGCGCGAGCGGCGTGCTGGCCAGCCTGCTCTCCAACCTTCTGCGCAACGCCATCAAGCACATGGGCGCCAGCCCACGGCGGCGGGTCGAGCTGCGGATCATCGCCCGCCACGATCGCGTTCGCTTCGAGGTGGAAGACACCGGCCCGGGGCTGGTCCCCGAGCTGCTGTCGCAGGTGTTCGATCCGTACGTGCGCGGGCCGCGGACCTCCGAGCCCGGTCTCGGCCTCGGGCTGGCGACGGTGCGCCGCCTGGTCGAGGGACACGACGGCCGCTACGGCGTGTCGTCGCGACCGGGCGAGGGGGCGCTGTTCTGGTTCGAGCTGCCGGCGGAGCACCTGACGCCCCACGAGATGCCGGCGGTCGGGGCGGAGCCGCCCGAGGAGCAGCGGCACCCCGTCAACTGATGCCGCGGTTCACTGTCGCGGGTTACTGTCGCGGGTTACTGTCGGAGGAAGAACGGGTACGTGAACTTCTGCTCGTCCAGCTGAAAGGGCGGGAAGTGGGCGTCCTTCGCGGCTTCGCGAACGCAGAGGCCAGTGGGCGTTCCGCGCCAGGCCGGCGAGACCGAGACCGCCTGCACGGTGCCGTTGCCGGCGATGACGAACGCGAGCTCGACCATTCCCGGCACCTTGAACTGCTGGTAGCAGGCGAACACCTGCGGCCGGATCTTCGCCATCGTGTCGGCGATCTGGGCCATCGAAAGCTGCATCGCCCGATCGTCGACCGGCGGGGGCGGGGCGGCGGTCACGGTCGGCTTGACG